>JAGGXQ010000152.1 GCA_021162925.1 Nitrososphaerota archaeon | reverse complement strand
ATCATGGACAGGGGCCCGCTGGTCTTTCTGAAGCCTGGGACCTGGACCTGCGCATCTATCAAGCTCTGGGCTATATTCCTAGGGGATAGGCCTCCGACCTCGACCCATATCTTGGCGAAGATGACCGAAAAGATTACCATGAACGCGGTATAGGTCAGGGCCCTGAGCGGCTCTTGAGCGGTCATCGCCAAGGTCCCAGGGCTCGTTATCCAGTACAAGAGTCCACCGGTGAGCCTATTCCCCTCGAACGTCCCTAGCCAAGAAAGGTAGGGCCAAGCCGCCCTCCCCATCCTTACCCAGAGGAGCTGGGTGAAGAAGTTAAGGTTAGTTAGCAGGGCTGCGACGAGTATTACGGGTATGTTGGATACGTAGAGCAGCTTTATCGGGTAAACCGCCGAGAACCCCCTGAACCTGGCGGAAGTTATCGGCACCTCGACCCTTATGCCCTCCACGTATACGATGGAGAAGATCACGGCTAGGGTTAGCAGGAGGGAGAAGATGTTCGGGTAGCTTCCATTCCTGAACACCATATCCCAAGCGTTGCCCGCCAGGGTCGTGTTCACCGCGTAAGGAATGGCCCCGAAGTACTCCCCTCCGACGGTTATGGGGCTGAACATATCCCATAGTATCTTCTGGGCGACCCCGGCGAGTATAAACAGGCTAACCCCGCTACCCAGTCCCCATCCCTTCTGGATCATTTCATCGAGCAGCATGACTACGAAGTTCGCCGCCAGGAGCTCCCCGGCTATTATCAGCAGAACCTCATACCCAACCGATCCGAAGGCGCCGAAGAGGGCGTAGGAGATTATCTGGACTATCGCCACCACGACCGTAAGCAACTTCGTTCCGGATGTGAATATCGCCCTGTCCTCCGGCTTGCTGAAGTCGAGCTTTATTATGTCGGCACCCTTGAGTATCTGGAGTATCAGGCCGGCCGTCACTATGGGCCCTATGCCGAGCTCCATCAGGGTGCCCCTGTTCGAAGCGAAGATTATCCTAGCGAATGCGAACCTATCTTGGATGCCCTGCTGTATGCCGTAGAGCGGGACTTGGGCCATCACCATGTAGATGACCAAGGCTACCCCGGTCCAGACGAACCTCTCCTTCAGGCTCGGCTTCCTAGTGGGCTTGGGGACCTCTGGAAGGACCCTCGAAGCCCCCTTTACGAAGTCTCTGAAACCTCCCAAGCCTCGCTCACCACCCTCCCTCCGGCATCCTCGACCTTCTTCTTCGCAAGCTCGGTAAAGCTCCTCACGATGACGGTATATGGCTTCTTGACCTCCCCGGCCCCTAGGAGCTTTTCATAGCCCAAGGAGTTAAGGTCGAGCACCTCCTTGCCGAGCCTTTCGGCTATCGAATCCAGCTGCCCCACGTTAACCCACTTCTTAATGAAGCTCTTCTTCGGGAGCTTGTCCTTTCCGAAGTGATCCGGCTCGTACTTTATGGTGTAGGTCCACTTGTGCTTCGCCATCCCCGCCTTCCCCCTGCCGCCCCTGCTTCCGCTCTTCCTATGCTGCCCTACTTGGCCCCATCCATGGGTTCTAGAACCCCGCTTCTTCCTAACTTTTCTAAACCTCGTGGGCAAAACCCCCGACCTCTCTAGGTATCTGAAGCCATCGATTTTAAAAGTTTGCCACCTTAAAGCATCCTCCTTATCAACTCCGGCAACTCCGGGTTCTCCCCCAATACTCCGCCTTGCTCGTAGAACCTCTTCACGGTCCTCTTGAAACCCCCTCTAGGAGGGCTCAGGGCGAAGAAAGGCTTGATCCCATCCAGCTTCCCGAAGTCGACCCTGTCCTCGGCTATCGCCTCTGCCAGCTCGTCGAACCCAGAATATCCCAGCCTCTTGAGGTCGCTCTTCTCCAGCTTCTTCCACCCTTCCTTCATCCCCCTCTTCTCGATGAGCTCCTTGACCAGCTCCTTGTCGGCCTTGCACCAAGCGATCCTGTGCCTCGCCTTTTGTAGCATCCCACGAACCGAATCGCTCTCCGGGAGGATCGTCGCCCTGTATCTGAGGGGTATCCTGAGCATCCTCAGGGTCCTCCTGACCTGCTCGGACGCGTCTATCGTCCCCCTGACGTTCAGGACTATGTAGGCCATCACCTCACCCCGGAGTAGGCGTGGAGCTTTCTCAAGGCGTCGTAGACCGCATAGCTTATCGACGAGATCGTGCTCGTTGGGCCGTAGGTCCTGGTCCAGGCGTCCTTTATCCCCGCGAGTTCGAGCAGCCTCTTCACGGTCTCGCCGGCGACCAGGCCGAGCCCCCTAGGCCCCGGGATTATCTCTATGGTCACGGCCCCTCCCTTACCGACGACCTTGTAGGGTATCGAGTGGGGCCTCCCGCACCTGCACTCCCAGTTACCGCAGCCCAGCTTTATCGGTATGATGTTGAGCAGGGCCTTCCTCGTCGCCTTCTCTATCGCGAGCCTGACCCTGGGCGCCTTGTCCATCCCGATCCCGAACCATCCGTGCTGATCCCCGACGGCGACGACCGCGTTGAACCTGGTCAGGTTACCGGCATCGGTCTTCTTCTGGATTATCTTCGCCCCGACCACTATCGACTTCAGCTCCGGGAGGAGCTTTTCGACTATTTCGGGCTCCCTTATCCTATACCCGTTCTCGAATATCTCCTCCATCGACGTTATCCTCCCGGTCGCCACCAGGAGGCCGAGCTTGGTCTTCGGGGTCCAGGGCTTCTCTTCTAGGCTTAGCGGCCTCATCTTCTCACCCCCTCAAGTATCCGGGATTTGATCGCTTCGAAGTGGCTCGGGTAGTCCTCGGGCTTCAGCCCCTTTCTGAGGAGCCCGGAGAACCTCCTTTCGTATTCCTCCCTCTTCAAGGAGCTGGCGTAGCTCGCTATGTGCTCCCCCCTTATCCTATCTTCGGAGGGTAGGACTTCCTCCGAGCACGGGACCTTGAACCCCGAGTCCAGCAACCCCTTCACGACCCCAGCGATCCTCGATCCCTTCACGAACGGCTTCACCCCCGTGTAAAGGATCGCCTCCTCCACCCCCTTCTCCTTCGCCTTGATCCCGGTGAGCAGGCCGAGCAGGTAGGCTGCCGGGGTGCACTTCGGGCTCCCCTTCCACCCAAGCCTTTCGAGCTCCTTGGAGCTCGTGCTCACCAGGGTCTTGTCCCCTCCCATCTCGGGCTTGACCAGCTGGACCGTGATGTTACCGCTCCCCACCCTCACCACCAGCAGGGGCTTCCCCGATCTTATCAGCTTCTCCCTCTTATGGTAGTTGGTCTTCCCCTCCCTCCTCCTTCTCAGCATGGGCTTATACCTGCTCACTCGACCACCTCCATCTTCCTCAAGACCTCCTTCATGTGCCTGACCGATCTTATCTGGCCTCCCTTTATCCAGAGCCTGAGCTTCCTGTAGGTCTTGGTGTCTATCTCCCCCCTGTCCTTCATGACCTTAAGGACCCATCTCAGCTTCCTGACCTTCTTCACCCAGAGCTCCTTCTTGCCGGCTCTGGCCCCCTTCTTCCCCTTCCTGGAGCCGGGCCCCTTCCTCTTCCTCCTCTCCCTCTTCGATATCCCCTTCTTCTTCACGGCGTATATCGCCCCTTCATCTATCAGGATCCTGACGTCGTCTCTGGTTATCGCGTCGGCCACCCTTTCGAGCTCTTCGGGCTTTATCCTGACCCTGGATATCCCGACCTTCAGTATATCGGCGGCGAGCCTCTTTTGCATGCTCACGTCCATCACGACCACCTCACGGGTTGAAGACCCTTATCCCGAGCTTCTTCGCCATCGCCACTATCTCCATCCTCTTCTTCCTCCCAACCCCCGAAGCTATCCTCGCACCATCCCTGCTGGGATCGAGCTTCTTCAGCTCCTCGACGTTATGGACCAAAACGTCCCTCAAGCCCGAGGGATGCAGCCCCCTGACCTCTTTGGGCCCCCTATACCCAACCTTCACGAGCTTGGGCCATCCCTTGACCTGCAACCTCATCTTGTTGTCGATCCCCTTCGGCTTCCTCCAAGCCTCCTTGAGCCTCTTGTACCTCCAGGACTCGCACCTGACGAACTCTGGCCTCCTCCTCTTCAGCTCCTCCCTCAGCTTCAAGAGCCTAGGATCGGTCACCATTTCCTCTTCGACCTCTTGTATATGTATATGCCGTCTAGGAAGACCCTGGGGTCCTTGTTCTTCACCCTGGTCGAGAGCTCTATGTTGGCGGCGGTCTGCCCCACGTCCTCCAGGCACGGGCCCCTGACGACCACGTCGTCCCCTTCGACCTCAACCTTGACGTCCCCGACTATCTTCGCAACCCTAGGCTTCTTCTCCCCCATGAAGTTCTCTATGAGCACCTCCCTCCCCTTCACCCTCACCGAGATGGGGAAGTGGGCGTACACGATCTTCAGCCTGTACTCGAACCCCTCCTTCACCCCGTAAAGCATGTTCTTGATCAGGGCGGTCGCGGTCCCCACGATGGCCCTGTACTTCTTCTTCTTTCCGTAGGCCCTTATCACAACCTCACCTTCCTCGACCGATAGGTAGACCGGTATCTTCCTGAAGTCCTTCCTGCACTCCCCTTTGGGCCCCTTCACCACGAGGGTCGAGTCTTCTAGGCTCACGCTGACCCCCTCCGGGATCTCGACCCTCTTTTCGAGGGCCTTAATAGACGTAGCCGAGGAGCTTGCCCCCGACGCCATTTTCTATCGCCTCCAGGTGGGACATGACCCCCTTCGGGGTCGATACTATCAGGATCCCGACGTTAAAGGCTGGGAGGTACCTCCTCTCCCACTCCACGAATTCGTTCTTCTTGACGCTGAACCTCGGTGATATGACCCCGCACTTGTTTATCCTCCCCAGGAGCTGGATCCTGAACTTGCCCATTATCCCATCGTCTATGTACTCGAACTCACCTATGTAGCCGTACCTCTGCATGACCCTTAGCACCTCCCCGGCCAGCTTGGATGCCGGGACGACCAGGCACTCCTTCTTGTGCCTGAGCTCGTTGTTGTAGATCGTCGTGAACAGGTTCGCGAGGACGTTCTGGGCCGGCATGCTCTCACTCGTACTTCTTGAACCCCATGCTCTTCGCAACCTCCCTGAAGCACTGCCTGCAGAGCATCAGGTTGTACTTCTGGATTATAGCCGTGTATTGGCCGCACCTCTGGCACCACCTCGATCCCTTCCCGTACTTCCTAGGCTTGGTGTGCCTCTCCTTCAACCCACCACCTCCACCCCGAACTCCCTTTTAAAGAATTCAATCGCCTCCTCCCTTCCAACCCTGTGCTTCCTCCCGACCTTGCTCCTCATCCTTCTCCTCCTCATAACCCTGTAGCCGGGCCTCTCCAAACTAACGCAGACGTTCATCCCGAATATCCCTATGTCGGGGTCGTACTTCATTCCGGGGATGTCTATGTGCTCCTTTATGCCGAAGTTTACGTTCCCGAACTCGTCGAAGGAAGAAGGCGGTAAGCGATCTTCCCTCGCCTTCAGCAACTTCCTCAGAAGTTCTCTAGCCTTCTCGCCCCTTACGGTGACCATGACCCCTATCGGCTCCTTCCTGTGTATGCCGAAGTCCCTTATGGTCCTCTTCGCCTTTCTGAAGGACGGCTTCTGCCCCGTCAGCCGCTCTAGAACCTTCGCCGCCTTCTCCAAAGGCTCCCCAGACTTCCCAACCCCTATGTTCAGCACCACCTTGGATATCTTGATCCTCCTCATCGGATTTTCTAGCTCCATCATCTTACCACCCTCAAGACCGGCTTATCCTTGCCGACCGTGAAGAGCATTTCGGCGGGGACTTCCGCCGTTTCGTCGTCGACCCTGACGATCGCCATCCTAGGGCTCGTGTAAGTCCCTTCCTTCAACCTCTCGACCCTCACCAGCGTGCCGCTCCTGCTCCCCCCTACGACCAGGGCCAGGGCCCCCTCCTCCAGCCTGATCACCTTCAGAACCTCCTGCGAAGGCACCCTGATCAGGAGGCTATCCCCGACCTTCGCCTCGAACCCGTCGAGCACGGTCCTCCCGTCGTGAAGGCCGTAGCAGAGCCTCCCCCCTCTGACCATGTACTTCCTGGTGATCTTGCAGAGCTTCAGCCCCCTCTCCTCCTCGCCGACCTCTAGGACGTCGAGCCCCTTCCTAGAAGGGACGATCCGGTAGAGCTTCGAGAGGGGTGTGATTTCTACCAGGTCGAAGAGCCCGACGGGGAACCTGGGCTCCCTCCTCACCACGCCGTCGATGAGCACCTTGCCCTCCTTTATGGCGACCTTAGCCTCCCTGTAGTTCTTGACGAGGCCGAGCACGTCCCTGAGCAGGACCGAGAGTGGGTAGGAGCGATCCTTTGGATGGGGGCCTGGGATCGGGTTCACCACGAACTTGAACTCCTTCCTCCCTATCCTCCAGAACCTGGGCGCCTTATGCCTCTTGAGCTTCTCCCCCGCCATTTTAACCACCCTTCACCCTCTTTTCGAGCAACTCGAGCTTACCCCTCCTGAACGGGTCGTCCAGGTTCAGATTGGTTATCATGACCTTGGATGCGTGTATCTTGATGGGGACCGTATCCCCGCTCGCCTTCTCCCTCGTAACCCCCTCCACCGCTATCCTCTGGCTCTCCGGATACACGGCCGTGACCTTCCCCTCTATCCCCTTGTACTCCCCCCTCATTATCCTGACGGTATCCCCCTTCCTAATCCTCAGGCTCCTCACCCCGTACTTCTCCCTCAGGCTCTCCGCCAGGTGGGCGGATAGGAGCTTGGAGCGCTTGTGGGGCGGGAGGTTGAACATGCGCTTTCTCATCTTTCTCGGCTTCGAGCTCATGCTCTCACACTATTATGGACGCCAGGTTCGCTATCCTAGGCCAGTTCTCGGCAGCCTCCATCGCAACCGGCCCCTTGATATCGGTCCCCTTCACCTCACCCTCAGGGGTCACTATGACCGCCGCGTTGTCCTCGAACATGACCCTGAGGCCGCTGGGCCTCCTTATCGGGTACTTCTGCCTTACTATGACGGCGCTGAGGGTCTGCTTCCTCAGCTCTATCGGCCCCTTCTTCACCACCACCTTGACCAGGTCCCCGACCCTGGCGGCGGGGAGCCTCCTAAGCCTCCCCTTGTAACCGAATACCTGTATGACCTGGATCTTCTTGGCCCCCGTGTTGTCGGCGCAGTTTATCATCGCCCCCACCGGTATCGACCTGGTTACGTAAGGTCTGTACTCGCTCACGCCCTTAGCCGATACCGCCCTGCTCGTCTTCCTAGGCATTCCTCTTCACCTCCACCACCACGAAGGCGACGGTCTTGCTTATGGGCCTGCATTCGGCTATGGTCACCTCGTCCCCCTCCTTCGCATCGAGGCAAGGGGGGAGGTGGGCGTGTATCTTGCTCCTCCTCCTTTCGTACCTCTTGTACTTGGGGACGTAGTGGTAGTACTCCCTCTCGACGACCACCGTCTTCTCGGGCTTGGTGCTCACCACCACGCCCTTCAGCAACTTCCCCCTCACCCTCAGGTTGCCGTGGAACGGGCAGTTCGGGTCGTCACAGGAACGCCTCGGGGGAGGGACGGGTATTCCTATGTTCTTGGACATCTTCTCACCCTATCCTCGGGCCTGCCTAAAATCCTTTCACCTTCGATGATGACGGCCCCTTCGGGCAAATCGATCTTGAAGACCGAGGGCTTCTTCGGTACGATCTTCAACCCCCTCCCGGTCATGAAGGAGAGCGTGTTCTTGGTCTCGTAGACTATCTCGCCCTCTATCCCCTTGTAGTGGCCCTCCACGACCTCTCCCTTGAGGCCTATCAGCTCGTGGGCGATCAGGTTGCTCGCATCCCTCTTCAAAGCTTCAACCCCCTTTCGTTCAGGACGGTGAGCACCCTGGCTATATCCCTCCTTATCGATTTCACCTTTCCGCTTTCGTTGGCTATGGTCCCCCTGCCCGATGCGGTCCTGAGCCTCAGCAACTCGCTCCTCAGCTCCCTCAACCTCTTCAGCAACTCCTCGTTGCTCATCCCCCTGAGCTCCCTAGCCTTGACCCTCGGCAACGCTCTCACCCTCCTTGAGCTGGAACTCTGGCGGGACGGCGTCTTTGAGCGCTATCCTCACCTTTATGCCGTAGACGCCCATCTTCAGGAGGACGCTGGTCGTGGCCTCCCTCACGGCCTTCTCCGCTGGGTCCCCGCTCTTGGGCATGACCCCCATCCTGTACTTTTCGGTCCTGGCCCTATCCCTCCTTAGCTTTCCGGATACGATGATCTCCGCACCCATAGCTCCCGCGTCCATTATCGCGTTCAAGGCCCACATGACCACCCTCCTGAAGGCGACCCCCCTCCTCATGTTGTGCGCGATCCTGTCGCACATGATCCTGGGGTTCAGCTCGGGTATCTCGACCTCCATGACGGATATCTGGAGCGGTGGTTTGAGGACCCTGCCGAACCTGCTCTCTATCTTGCTCTGTAGCTCCCTGATGCCGACCCCCTTCCTCTTTATCACGAGCCCAGGCCTGGTTACGTAGATCGTGAGCCTGGTCCCCAAGGGGGTCGTCTGGACGTCGCAGCCACCGTACCCCGTACCTTTGAGCTCCTCCGCCAGGAATTCGTCGAGCTCGACGTTCCTCGAGCAGGTCTTGAGGATGTTCTTGACCGAAGACATCACTTCTCCCTCCCAGCCAGCTCTATATGGACCAGGGTTCTAAAGTTTGGCGACGATCTGCCAAAGGCCCTGGGGAAGTAATCCTTGATCTTCATACCAGGATAGGCCGCCGCGTGAAAGATCACGAGCCTATCCAGGTCCATGCCCTTGAACTCGGCGTTGGCCTCCAAATTCTCCAAAACCCTAAGGACGGCCTTCGCCGCCTTGACCGGATACCTCCCGGCGTAAAACCCTTGAAGACCGGACCGGTGCCCGACCTTCTTCTTATACCTCCTAAAGGGCACGGCCCTCTTCATAGCTATGACCTCCTCTAGGAACCTTCTGGCATCGTCGAGCCTCAGCCCCTTTATGGCCTTGCAAACCTCCCTGGCCGCCTTGGGGCTTACATTGACCTCTCGGGCACTAGCCTTCACGTACTCCCCTTCCGCCTTGAGGCTGTATCCGAACTCGGGCATCGGACCACGCTGGGTCTAGCGGTCGATAGGCCCTTTATAAGCTTACCCCTTTGTACTTCAAAAGTTTATAACGCGGGGGATGGCAAGAGCCGGTATGTATAAGGTCGCCGATATGGGACTCGCGGAAGAAGGCAGGAAGAACTACGAGTGGGCCTACAGGCACATGCCGGCCCTCGTCAGGACGATAGAGAAGCTGAAGCCGAAAAAGCCTTTAGAAGGGGTGAGGGTAGGGGTCTGCCTCCACGTAACCAAAGAGACCTCGGTCTTGGTCATGGGGCTCAAGGAGCTAGGTGCCGACGTTTACCTAACCTGCGCCAACCCTTTGAGCACCCAGGACGACATAGCCGCGTTTTTGGCCAGCGAAGGGGTTAACGTGTTCGCCTGGAGGGGTGAGAGCGAGGAGGAGTACTGGGAGAACATCAGGACCGTCTTGAGGAGCAGGCCATCCATCCTGATGGACGACGGCTCCGACGCCCACGTAACCGCCCACGAAGAGGGCCTTTGTGATTCGATAGTTGGAGGGACCGAAGAGACCACCAGCGGGGTCATAAGGCTCAGGGCCTTGGACGAGGCGGGCAAGCTCAGGTATCCCATCATAGCCGTGAACAACGCCTACACGAAGTTCCTGTTCGACAACAGGTACGGAACGGGCCAGAGCACCCTGGACGGCATCCTGAGGGCTACGAGCCTGCTGATAGCCGGGAAGAAGTTCGTAGTCTGCGGTTACGGGTGGGTCGGAAGGGGGATAGCTATGAGGGCAAGGGGCCTAGGGGCCGACGTGATAGTCTGCGAGGTCGATCCTTACAAGGCCCTAGAGGCGAGCCTAGATGGGTACTCGGTCATGCCCATAGCCGAAGCCGCCAAGGTCGGGGACATATTCGTAACCGCAACCGGGCAGATCGGGGTGATAAGGGGGGAGCACATGGAGCTTATGAAGGATGGGGCGATACTGGCCAATTCGGGGCACTTCGACGTCGAGATAGACGTTTCCTACCTGAGGAAGTTCAAGAGCAGGAAGGTTAGGCCGAACGTGGAGGAGTTCGACCTCAACGGGAAGAGGCTCTACCTCCTGGCCGAGGGAAGGGTCGTGAACCTAGTAGCCGCGGAAGGCCATCCCCCCGAGGTGATGATGATGAGCTTCTCAAACCAGCTCATGTCGGCCCTATACCTGCTGGAGAACCACGAAAAGCTGGAGAAGAAGCTGTACGGCGTCCCGGAGGAGATAGACAGGGAAGTGGCCGTAAACGCGCTCGAGGGGTTCGGCATAAAGATAGATAAGCCGACGGAAGAGCAGGTAAGGTATGCGAAGTCGTGGTAGGTTCGTAGTAACCGCCGCCCTCCCCTACGCGAACGGGGAGCTACATCTAGGGCACATAGCCTCGACCTACCTCCCCTCGGACATATTTGTAAGGTATCTCAGGCTGAAAGGGCATGAAGTTGTCTACATCTGCGCTACCGATGACTTCGGCACGCCCATATTGGTGAAGGCCGAGAAGGAGGGGAAGACGCCCGAAGAATACGTTAGGTATTGGCATCGGAGGGATGCCGAAGACTTCGAGGCCTTGGGGATATCCTTCGATCTCTTCCACATGACGAGCTCGGAGGAATGCGTCGGGTTTGCGCAGTACGTCTTCAAAAGGTTGTACGAAAACGGATACATTTACAAGAAGAGGATAGAGCAGTTCTACTGCGAATACGACAAGAAGTTCCTCCCCGACAGGTACGTGATAGGAACCTGCCCTTACTGTGGTGCGAAGGATCAGTACGGAGATGGTTGCGAGGTATGTGGCAGGGTCTACAAGCCCACAGAACTTATAGACCCGAGATGCGCCATATGTGGTAGAAGGCCGGTGCTGAAGGAGACCGAGCACTACTACTTCAGGCTCTCCTCCCTGGCCTCCGAGCTGAGGGATTGGCTGGAAGGCAATGAAAAGCTCCAGCCCGACGTCAAGAAGTACGTTTTAAGGTGGATAGAGGATGGCCTTGAAGACTGGGACATAACCAGGGACATAAGCTGGGGCGTCCCGATACCGCTCGAAGACGCATCGGGCAAGGTGCTCTATGGCTGGTTCGACAACCACCTCTGCTACATCTCTTCGACTCTGCTGTACCTGGAGAGGAAGGGGATCGATGGCAAGGAGTTCTGGAACTCCTCGACGATCTACCACTTCATAGGCAAGGACATAGTCTACCACCACTACCTCCTCCTCCCCGCCATAAGGATCGCCATGGGCAGGGAGTACAAGTTGCCGGACTACATGCCGACCAGGGGGCACCTCCTCCTAGAGGGGAGGAAGTTCTCGAAGAGCAAGGGGTGGTACGTAAGCCTTCGGGACTTCTTGAACCGGTTCGATCCCGATTATCTGCGCTTTTACTTGGCGAGCATAACCCCGTCGGGCCAGAACGACGTGAACTTCGAGTGGGAGGGCTTCAAGGCCAAGATAAACAACGAGCTCGTCGCAAACATAGGTAACTTCGTTTACAGGGCCCTCATATTCGTGAAGAGGGAGGGGGGAGTGGTCCCCGAACCGGATGGCTTCGAGGAGCTCGACGAAGCCCTGGTAGGCGATTTGAAGAATTCCCCGAAGCTAGTAGGCGACCTGATTGAGAGAAACGAGCTCGATAAAGCCCTGAAGGAGATAGAGGCCCTATCGAGTAAATGTAATGGCTACTTCCAGCACAAGGAGCCTTGGAGGAAGAGGCGGGGCTACAGGACCTGCCTCTACCTATCCATAAACGCGGTTAGGTCCTTGGCGATCCTCCTCTTCCCCTACATACCGTTCTCGAGCGAAAGGATATGGAGGATGCTCGGCCTGGAGGGGGATGTAGCCTCACAGAGCTGGGATGACGCGGGGAGGCTAGGGGTAAAGCCGGGGCATAGGATCGGGGAGGTCTCGATACCGTTCGAAAAGGTCTAGGATAAAGGCTAAATTTGGCCGGTTCAAAGTCTCTGGGTTGAAGGGAGTGAAAGAGATAGACATAGGGGAGTTCGGAAGGCTCGACATAAGGGTGGGGAAGGTAGCTTCGGTAAATAGGGTCCCGAATTCCAGGAAGTTGCTCGAGCTGATCGTCGATCTCGGGGGTGAGAGGAAGAGGTGCGTCGCGGGCTTGGCGGGGTCGTACGAGCCGGAGGAGCTCCTGGGAAAGAGCGTCGTGGTGCTCGCGAACATAAAGCCGAGGAAGATATTCGGGATCGAGTCCCAGGTCATGCTCCTGGCGGCGGTAAGCGGGGAGGAGATATCCCTGCTCCAACCCGACAAGCCGGTTCCGCCCGGCAGTAAGGTAAGCTGAGCTTGAGGCTCGATCTCCACTGCCACACCGAGGACTCGCACGACGCCTTCGGGACCCTAGAGGAGGTCGCCAGCTGGGCCAAGAGGAAGGGGATCGACGCCGTGGCGATAACGAACCACGACTTCCAGTCCTTCTCTGGGGTCAGGGAGCGGAAGGGGGTGAAACTGATAGGGGGGATCGAGCTTTCGACGGGGTTCGGGCATGTTTTAGGCATCATGCTGGCCGAGGAGCTCGACGTGAAGAAGGCCAGAGAAAGGCCGATAGACGAGATTCACAAGGCGGGGGGTTATGTGGTCGTGGCCCATCCCTTCTCGTTCGGGAGGGAGAACTTCGTGGGCTCGATAGATGGGTTCGACGGGGTAGAGGTTATGAACGCCAACGACCTGATCTTTGCGAAGAGCGGTTGGGATGCCGCTAGGAGGCT
>JAGGXQ010000110.1 GCA_021162925.1 Nitrososphaerota archaeon | reverse complement strand
CGCCACTATCAGGTGGACGGCCCCCAGCATCTCCCTCTTCACCCTCACCTCCTCGAACCTCTTCGAAAGCTCCTCCAATAGCTCCTCCTCGCTCGGCAGTAGCCTGTAGGTCCTGTAGAGCGCTACGTACTTCAGCCCCTTCCTCCCTAGGCGTATTAGGGCCAGGACGGGGACGAACAGCCCGAAGTAAAGGTAGAAGGCGAACCTGAGGGGCCCCTTCGGCTTCGATAGCTCCAGGATTAGCATGCTACCGTCGTCCTTCAAGCATCTGGCGAGCTCGTCTAAGGCCAATTCGAGCTCCCTGGCATCCCTCAAGGAGAAGGCGCAGGCAATACGGTCGAAGGTTCCATCCCTGAAGGGCATGTGCTCGAACTCCGAGTTCACCAGCTCCGCCCCCTTCACCCTCCGCTTCGCCTCTCTGAGCATGGGTAAGAGCGGGTCCATGAGTATCGGGGATGCCCCACGCCTCGCCATCAGCTCCCCCATGTTGCCAGGCCCCGATCCCGCATCTAGGATCAGGCCCTCGACCCCCAGCATCTCGATCCCCTCCTCCCTCAGCTCTAGGTCCCTCCCGAAGGACATGAGCCTGTTCATTTCGTCGTAGCACTCGATGACGTCGGATAGGGTTCCTAGCACCCTACCCCATTCCTTCCCGAGCCCCCGCACCTCAGAAGACTTTATATTGGCCGTTTAACCCTTTTCCTTGATGAAGCTTAAGCCCCTGCTCCTGCTCGCCATCCTGCTCCCCATCTTCCCAGCGCTCGCCCAGAGCGATGAGGTGACCATATCCCTCTACCCTTACGGCAAAATTTTGCAGAAAGGGGGGACCCTGAAGGTTCTGCTGGTGGTCGGCTACCCTGGGAACGAGAGCAGGTGCGTTAACCTATCGGCCTATTACCTCCCCGCCGGGACCTCGGCATGGTTCGAGCCCCAGTCCGGGGTGACCAACTTCACCAGCATCCTCACGATAATTGCCAGCGAAGACGCGATCCCCGGTAACTACTCCATCGTGATAAGGGCGGCTACGAACGAAACGGTTTCGGAAAAGGAGTTCAGCTTCACGATAACCTCGCGGACCGACTTCGAGCTGGAGCCCCAGGAGCCTAGGGTGGAGGTCGGGGTCGGCGGGTTCACCGTCACCAACGTATCGGTCAGATCGATCCTGGGGTACAAGAACTGGGTGAAGCTGTACACCACCGACGTCCCCTCGGGCCTCTCCATAAAATTCGAAACGGAGGGAGGGATCCCCGACTACGATTCTAGGGTTTCGATAGCCGCCAAGGAGTCGCTCTCCCCCGGCCTCTACGTGATCCCGATAAGGGGCGTCGGTGCCGAGGGGGTCGTCCACACGGTATACCTGGCCCTGACCGTAATTCCGGAGAGCACCCTGGTGATGAACGTCCATCCGGAGGATGCCGGGGCGACCGAACCGGCCCTGGGCCCTCACTCCTGCAGGAGCGGTGCGAAGGTCAAGATAGAGGCCTTCCCGAAAGAGGGATGGAGGTTCGATCACTGGGTCGTCAATGGGTACGTGCTCGGTGGCGAAAACCCGACCACCATCAGGGTTTCGGGGCTCACGAACGTAACCGCTTACTTCGAGGAGATCCAGCAGGCCTTCGAGCTCACCCTCGAGCCCCCTAGCGTTTCGGTCCGAAGGGGCGGGTCCGTCTCCGTCAAGGTCGTGGTATCTCCTGGCAAGAACTTCACGGGCTTCGTATCCCTCTCGGTCGAAGGCCTACCCCCAGGGGTCGGGTGCACGCTCAGCAAGTACGGGGGCTACGGGGGCTTCGAAAGCACCATCAACCTGACCACCAGTAGCACGACGCCCCTAGGGGTCCACAGGATAAACGTGACCGGCAGCTCCGAAAACTTCACCGAAAGCGTCAGCCTGGAGCTGATGGTGTACTCGGCACCACCTCAGTTCGTCGTGTCCGCGAGCCCATCGGTCATCACGATACGGAACGGGGGCTCTGGAGAGATCAGGGTATCGGTCGTATCCCTGTATGGCTATAACGGGACCGTCTCCCTCTACAACCCGGTGCTCCCATCGGGCCTCCACGCCTCTTTCGACAAGAAGGCGGGCATCCCGACCTTCCACTCGACCCTGACCTTGAACGCATCCTCGGCCCCTCCCGGGGACTACTACCTATCGATCATAGGCTCCGATGGTAGCATGAGCAGGGGTTGCAGGGTCCTGGTGAGGATCACTTCTTCTTCAGCCACCACTCAAGGTACTCCCCCTTGAGCCTCTCCCTCTCGTCTTCACCCCTCTCCCTCCTGAGCCTCAACCTCTCCAGCTCGGCCTTGCTCAAGCAAAGCCCGCAACTGGTGCACACGTACTTCCTCTCCCTGGGATCGTAAAGCATCACGCCACCACATTCGGGGCAGTAGACGGCCATCGGTCTAAGGGGCCATGACGAGGTTAAAAGTCTTTGCCGAGCGCCAAGAAGTTCCTGAGTATAGTCGCCCCCTCTGGATGGCTTCGGTCGTATCTCTCGGGATGGGCCTGAATCCCGTAGATCGGCCTCTCCCTGTGCTTTATGCACTCGACCCTGTACCCATCCCCTTCGGCCAGCACCTCCAGGGCTTCGGCCAGGGGCTCCAGGACCCATCCATGGGACTCGTAGAACCAAGCTTCCTTACCCAAGCCAGAGAGGATCGCATCCTCCTTGACGATCCTCGCCCTGTAGAACCCTCTGTAAAACTTATCCGCCCTCTTTAGCCCAGAGCCGAACGCCCTACCGATGAGCTGGTGGCCGAAGCATATGCCCAAGACCGGGACTTCGGCCTCCCTTACGAGTTCCAGCTCCCTCCTGAACCTCACCAGGTTCCTCCCCTGGACCAGATCGGCCTGGGAGCCGCTCAGGATTATCACGTCATAATCCCTCCAATCCGTGTACACCAGCGACGAATACTTCACCAAATCGGCTTTGGAGAGCTTTTCCACCTCCCTGTAAAGCCTCTCGACCCTCCATTCCTCCGAGTAGTTGTTCACGATGAGCGCCTTCATCACCCGCCCTTTATGAGCTCGTAGTCCCCCTTATCTATCTTTATCACGCCCTTCTGGAGGTAGACCCCCCAGTTCTTCGGGTTCTTTATGAAGGACAGGAGCCCGAGGTAGTCCTCGATCCTCCTCTCGTCCTTCCAGAACTCGACGTCCCTGAACTCCACTATGTACACGTGCCTGCCGCCGTAGTCGTCGATCATCACCCTCCTCTGCTCCTCGCTCAGGGGCCTAGGGGGCTTGTCGACGGTTGCGCAACCCTGAAACTTCTTCCCCTTCCTCCCCCCTACGTAAAAGAGGACCTTGTCCCCCTCCTTTATGTCCTTGAGGTGTGGGCTTTTATCGCTGAGGAGCCAGAACTTCTTCTTCACCCTGCTCCTCAAGACGTCCTCCGCCATTACCCTGCTCCTCCCTATGGTGTGATCCACGACCACGAATACCCAATAGTTCAAACCACCCACTCCCACTTGAGCCTGTCCGTGTGCCTGAGCCTAGATGAGAACCTGGCTATTTCGGAGGGATCGACATCCGTATGCTCGATCACCTCCTCGACGACCTTAAGGTCCCTGAGCCTGATGCCAGCTTTCCTTGCCTCGACCCTAACCTTGTCCCCTATCGCCTCGACGTCCTCAAAGCTCTTCGGCCTCAGCATCATCCCGAGGATCCCGAAGACCAGCTCGACCTCGAAGTATTTCTCCCCTTCGTGTATTCGATAGTCCGTGGCGCCGTAGTTGTACCCAACCCTCTCGACGAATTCGAGCAGGAGGTCCTCGTCGACCTTCTTCGAGACCTTGAACTTTATCGAGTAAGCCCTCTCCTCTACCCTGAAGGCGCCCAGCATCACCTTTATCGCCCCCTCCATCACGGAGCCCTTGCCCGTCATCCCGACTATCATGACCTTCTGCCCGTCCTTCAGCATGAACCTCTTGCTCAGCTCGCTCGGTATCGTGATGACGAGGCTGTTCCCGCTCTTCCTTATCGCCCCCTCGAAGACGACGTT
>JAGGXQ010000092.1 GCA_021162925.1 Nitrososphaerota archaeon | reverse complement strand
CCTAGGGGCGGATGCAGGCATGAGGTCCTGGAGCTCTACGTCGGGAGGGGGAGGGAGAACGAGTGCTTCAACGAGCTCGAGAGGTTCAGAGCCCGAGCTCCTCGGATATGAGCCTTGCCACCTCCCCAACTCCGTCGTACTTCAGGGCTATCCTCCTCAGCCTCTCGGCCCTCTCCCTCTTCTCATCCCCCAGAACCTCTTCTAGCGCATCCCCAAGCCCCTTCAGGTCGTTCTGGCCGAGCATCACCGCCGAGCCCAACCTTTCGGCCTTCCTCGAGTTCGACATCTGCTCGGTCTGGCCTTCTATCGGTATGGTGACGAAGGGCTTCCCCGCCAGGATCGCGAGGGACAGGGTCGAGTGCCCCCCTCTCACTATCAAGGCATCTGCCAGCTCGAGCAACTCGTCCCTGACCGGGCACCACTCGTATAGGTAGATGTTCTCCTTGAGCCTCTTGGGCTGGGTGGAGCCCAGGGGCCTGCCCTCCGATATGACGAAGGTGTACCCGCCGATCTTTTCGAATTCCCTGATCAGGGAGCGGATGAAAGGCCTCTTCGTCTCCTCCGGGCCGCTTATATGGGCGAAGATGACGGGCCTTTGGCCGAACATCCTCCTCAGCTTCTCAACCTCTTCTCGATCGGGCTTCGGCCTCTCTATCATGAACCCGACGTACCTCAGCTTCCTGCCGACGACGCTCACGCCGCAGCTGTTCCCCTCCGATATGGTGTAGGGAGGGGGGAGATCGGGGATCAGGATGAGCTTCGCGAGGGACCAGCCGACCCCCATCGCTTCGCCGACCACCTTGTCGAACCACCTGGGCCTCTCGGCGCTCCTCCTGCTCAGGAGCAGCCTAAGCTGGTTCAGGATCAGTATGCTCTCAACCCCCAGCGAGCCCGCCGCCAAGATCGCGGAGAACTTCGAATCCGATAGGACCAGGTCGGGCCCGTAGCCGGCTATGACCCTCATCTCCCTCCCTATCTGGGCGAAGAACTTGAAGGAGTTCTCCGGAAGGGCCAGGAGCATGTCGTTGAGGGAGAACTGGCCCAAGTCCCCCCAGGTTAGGTCGATCTCCTCGATCGGGTAGCACCTGAACCCCGAGCGCCTTATGTACTCGGCGGGCTCGTTGTAGCTCGAGAAGGCCAGCTCGACCCTGCCTTCGAGCCTCTTCGCCAGGCTGACCATCCTACTCGCGTGACCCAGGCCTATGCCGAACGTCGATATGTAGAGCCTCTTCAAGGCTCTACCCTTCTCACCCTTCCCCTAGGGGCCTCCTCCTCGAATATCTCCGCCTGAAACCTGTACAAGACGGCATCCTCGGTGAGCCAGCAGTCCGGGGGCGCCCCCGCCTTCATGCAGGTCTGCGAAAGGAACTCCACTTCATCCCATCCGAACTCCTTCGGGACTTGGGGGAGGAGCAGGCCCGAGAGGAACCTCCACTTTACCACGAGCCCGTCCCTGCCGACCTTTATCTTGCTGGGGTAATCCCTCGGAGACTCGACCTCGATCCGCTCCAAAGGGGTTAGGGCGCTCACCTCTATCAGGATCGAGTCGAGCTCCTCCTTGCCCAAGGGGTAGAACCTGGGGTCCTCGGTCGCCGCGGCTATCGCGGCCTCGACCGTGTGCTCGATCAGGCTCTTGAAAGGCTCCGGGAAGCCTATGCACCCCCTAAGCTCCTTCCTGCCGTCTAGGAGCCTGTGGATCGTGACGAAGACCCCCCTCTTCTCCTTGAGGGACTCGTAAGGGCAATCGGGCCTTATCCTCCTACCATTCGATACGTACTCCTCTATCGCAAGCCTGGCAACCCTGACCAAGAACTCGCCTTCCTCATCGGTGAGCATGTCGGATTATCGCTAGCATAACTAGTTAATAAGATTTTAACCCAACGCGCTAGGTTTAAAATGGTAGAACGGGATCGGGGTTGATGAACTTAAACGGCCTTAGGCTCAGGCTCGAATCCGCCCTGAAGCCGATCCACAACCTCGGCCCAGCCCTCCTCATATCAGCCGGATACGACGGGGATAGGGAGGCAGCCTACCTCAAGCTCTACGAGCCGAACGAGGGGAAGATATACCTTTGGTACGACAACACGGGGCACAGGCCCTACTGCTACTCCAAGCAGAGCCCCGAGGAGCTATCCTTCCTCAAGGAGAGGCCGGATGTAATAGACCTGGTGGAGGAGGAGAAGCTCGACCTGATAAACGACAGGTGGATAAAGGTCACCAAGATAATCGCAAGGGACCCGCTGGCGATAGGCGGCTCGCCGAAGAAGAGCATAAGGAACCAGATAACCGCATGGGAGGCCGACATAAAGTACTACGAGTGCTACATCTACGACAGGAGGATACTCCCGGGGACCTTCTACAGGGTCGAGAACTCCGAGCTGGTGCCGGTGGAGTACGAGCTGCCGAAGGCCTCGAAGGAGATACTCGAAGAGGTGGCGGAGGAGGGGGAGTTCAGGGATCGAATGCTCGCCTGGGCGAAGCTGCTCCAGCAACCCATGGTCAGGCTGAAGAGGGTGGCGCTCGACATAGAGGTGAGGACGGCGAAGGAGGACAGGATGCCGGATGCGAAGGAGGCGAGGGAGGAGGTCATAGCCGTAGCCCTGGTCGGGAGCGACGGTAGGAGGGAGGTCTACCTGCTCAAGAGGGAGGGGATGGAT
>JAGGXQ010000064.1 GCA_021162925.1 Nitrososphaerota archaeon | reverse complement strand
CCCCTTCTCTACGGCCTCACTACATCTGATGAAGATCATCTGGGCGATCCTCGAATCCTTCTTCACGTAAAAGCCATTCGGGTTGTGGACGACCAGCAGGACCTCCCCCCTCCCCTCGTATCCGGCATCCCACACGGCGGATTCGACGGAGACCCCGCACCTCAGCAAGGAAGACCTGGGGAGTGTGAGGGCGACCACATCCTTAGGTATCCTGACTATCTCGTTGAACTTTATCTTGTACGCACCCGCCTTCAAGTGCAACCAACCGTCCTCTCCAAACTCGAGCCTCTCGGTCTTGGAGAGCCTCCTGCCCGAATTGTCGAAGTCTATCGCTCCGGCATCCTCGAACCTCTCGACCGACATGAGCGTAAGGTCGAGGCCGTTTTCGCCTAGCTGGGCGTTCAAGTCGGGTGCCCCGCTCACCACCCTCAAGACGAGCCTCCTCAAGGCGTCACCGCTGATCAGGGAGCCCATGATCCAACACCCACGTGGATTTTTACCAATTCGCTACTTAAATGGATTTGACGGATTTGTAAGTTTGGGTTTGTAGAAGACGCTCCCCATGTACTCGTAGCTGGAGACCAGCCCCTCCGACTCCAGCTCCCCTAGGGCCCTCTCCACCTCTTTTAGAGAGACCCCTAGGCCCAAGCTCAACCCCTTGGCCCTGCTCGGCCTCCTCACCAAAAAGGACAGGATCTCGTCCTTCAGCCCTTCGATCCCCTTTAGCTCGTAGGGCTTCGGGGGCCTGGGATGTAGCGGCGAGAGGATCGTGACGTGCCTGGGCATGAGCTCTTCGAAGAGCCCCTCCGCCTTCAGGAGCTCATCGTCGCTAACCCTTCTCACGGTCGGGATCGCGGGGGGCCTTATGACCGTTCCCAGGTGAACCTCGTCGAACCCCAGCTCCTTTGCCAGCTCGGCCAGGGCCGATAGGCATTCGTCCTTCGACGTGTCCAGGCCGAGCCTATCCTCCTTCAGGAGCATCACCTCGGCGGCTAAAATGCCCCTGAACCCCTTTCTGAACTCCTTGAGCCCCTCTAGGACCTCGTCGAACCTCACCTTTGGGTGAGGCCTATTGATGAGCTTGAACGAGCACTCTTCGGGTGCATCGAGCTTTGCGACGACTACATCGAATCCGAGCAGTTCGTCCCTCACCTCGGGGAGGAATAGGTTCCCGGCCGACGTGAGCAGAGCCACCGGCAAGTCGACCATCCCCTTAACGATCCCAACCATCTCCCCAAGGTAGGGGTTGAGGGCGGGCTCCCCGCTCCCGGAGAAGGTTACGTAGTCTATTCCGGCCGATCCCCTCTTCTTTAGGTAGCTCGAGAGCTCGAGCGCTAGCGATTCGGGCTTCACCTTAGCAACTACAGCCTTGGGGTCGAACTCCTTCACCCTGGTCGGCCCCAGCTGGCAGTAGATGCAGTCGTAGATACAGGTCTTCGGCGGAGGCATGGGGTCCACGCCCAGGCTCTTGCCCAGCCTCCAAGATGGAACGGGGCCGTAAACTACCGCCACTCGCTAGGTTTGGGCTAGGGGTAGATAAATGTGCGCCGGGGGTGGGATTTGAACCCACGAGGCCCCGAAAGGCCACAGGCTCTCCGCTCCACTCCAGGCCTGCCCCCTC
This sequence comes from Nitrososphaerota archaeon, assembly GCA_021162925.1. Taxonomy (GTDB): domain Archaea; phylum Thermoproteota; class Nitrososphaeria; order Nitrososphaerales; family JAGGXQ01; genus JAGGXQ01. Next base: position 1,701 of record JAGGXQ010000064.1, on the reverse strand, counting down.
CCTGGCTAGGGTACCCCGGCCAATGGTTCGGAAACCGTTCTCTTATTTAAGATTGGTGCCTTGGATTAAAGCTTTTTACCAGCCTAGGAGGATGCCAATAGATGCGTTACGTGAAGGAACTCACGAAAGAGCTCGTACCCCTGCTCGATTCCTTTCTGCACGGGGATCCCCTTGGCAATGCATATGCGATATGGGATCTCGGCCATTCCCCTCAAAGGAGCAAATTCTTCCTCTTATTCGATGAAGGAGAGCTGGTCGGGGTTCTGATGGACTACTTGACCTATGGAGGATTTCACTCGATCTGGCTCTTCGGAGAGGATGTCGACGAATTGCTCGACATCGAGCTCCCGGACAAGCTCGTCTTTCACGTCCCCATGGAATTGGAGGAGAAGGTGAGGGAGAGGTTTCCCATAAGGGCGGGGTTCACGGTGGAACTCATGATCCTGCGCAGAGGTCAGGAGCGCCTTTGCCAGAAGCACGAGGTAAGGCCTTTGGGCTTAGAAGACGCCCGCTCGCTCGCCGGCCTTAGAGGAGATGCCAAAGAAGAGGAGGTGAGGAAGGCCGAGGCCATGTTAAGAGAGCAGCCCTTCTATGGCATATTCAGCGGATCGGAGCTCGTATCGGTCGCCTGCTTTCAGGCGATGAACCCCGAAATCTGGATACTTGGGGGCTTCTACACGAAGCCGGAGTACAGGAATAGGGGATACGCCAGCTCCTTGGCATCCTTCCTCGTTAAGCAAGCTTTGAGCAGGGTGGATCACGTGGGGCTTTACGTCAGGGCGGACAATCGCCCGGCCAAGCACGTTTACGAGAAGGTCGGGTTCAGAGTCTACAGGAGGATGCGCTGGCTGGACTGCAACACGGGTTTCAAGCCCTGAAGTGCCGAGGGCCGGATTTGAACCGGCGACAGCCCGGTTTCTGGCATCCACTTCAGCCGGGTGCTCTCCCAGGCTGAGCTACCTCGGCACATTCCCCTCTTCCAAACCCGAACTTAAATCCTTTACGAAGGGCTTTATATATAACCTATATATAAAACGTAAGAAACCCTTAAATCGAAACCCAAAAAGGGCGGCCGTGAACAAGTTAGCCGTATCCACGGGTCTGGCCCTGGTGCTAGGAATCGTGATAGGCATGCTCCTTCCAGTGAATCTAGGAGCGGTAGGCCCTACGACGGTCAAGGGCTTCGAGTACACCTCTCTAACGGCGGGAGGGGCATCATTCATAAACCCACAGATGCAGGTGTGGATAAGGGGCTTCTCCGAGAAGACCGGGGCCGAGGTCACTTACAGCTCGGTCGGTAGCGGGGCCGGTATATCCGGCTTCCTTCAGGGCATATACGTCATCGGGGCTTCGGACGTCGCCCTCCCGAAGGACAAGCTCGACGAAGCGGTGGCGAAGTACGGAGGGGTGCTTCAGATGCCGGACATAGTCGGAGCGGTCGTGGTCGTTTACAACGTGCCGGAGCTCGGCAACTCCAGCCTGAAGCTAAGTGGCGAGGTCATAGCCGACATCTACCTAGGAAAGGTAAGGTATTGGGACGATCCCGAGATCTCGAAGTTGAACCCGGAAGCCCAACTCCCTCATAAAGAGATAATCGGAGTCCACAGGTCGGATGCGAGCGGGACCACCTACATCTTCACTACCTACCTCAGCATGGTGAGCGAGGAGTGGAAGGATGAGGTGGGGGCGAACTTCACGGTT
>JAGGXQ010000116.1 GCA_021162925.1 Nitrososphaerota archaeon | reverse complement strand
TGGTTCATAAACTACGGCGATGCCGGCTGGAAGGAGCTCGCCAGGGAGTGCCTCTCCAAGATGAAGATAGTTCCAGATGAAGTGAGGCAGGAGTTCAGGAACACGATCGATTGGCTGAGGGAGAAGGCGTGCGCCAGGAAGTTCGGCCTTGGGACCAAGCTCCCCTGGGACAGGGAATGGATCATAGAGAGCCTCTCAGACTCCGTCATTTACATGGCCTACTACACCATAGTGAAGGAGCTGAGGAGGCGAGGGATAAAAGCCGAGCATCTGGGGGACGACGTATTCGACTACGTCTTCCTTGGGAAGGGCGATCCAAGCTCCATAGCCTCGGAGCGCGGCTTGAAGGCCGAGGACCTAGAAGCGCTGAGGAACGAATTCCTCTACTACTACCCCCTCGACTCCAGGCACTCCGGCAGGGACCTGGTACCGAACCACCTGACCTTCTTCATATTCAACCACGTCGCGATATTCCCGAAGGAGCTCTGGCCCAGGCAGATAGTCGTGAACGGCAGCGTCCTGATGGAGGGCAAGAAGATGTCGAAGTCCCTTGGGAACATACTGCCCTTGAGGGATGCGATAAAGAGGTACGGGGCCGACAGCCTCAGGCTCGCGATGCTGATAACCGCGGAGCTCCTGTCCGATGCGAACTTCAGCCTCTCGACGGTCAAGACCATGGCCGAGCGGCTCGCCAAGCTCTACAACGACGCAGTAAGGCTGAAGGGGCTCAAGGCGACGGAGCCATCGTCTAGGGAGGACGCTTGGATCCTGAGCAGGCTCCAGAGGCTCGTCCAGAGGGTCACGGATTCGATGGAGCGGATGAGGATAAGAGAAGCGCTTCACCTGATCCTCTTCGACTTCGAGCACGAGCTTCAGTGGTATGAGAGGAGGAGGATGAGCAAGCCCGAAGTCGATCCTTCTATGGCCGCAACCCTGAAGCGGATCATGGACGTCAGGGTAAGGCTCCTGGCCCCTATGGCCCCCTTCATCTCCGAGGAGATATGGGAGCTGTTAGGCGGCAAGGGCTTCATCAGCGAGGCGGAATGGCCTACGCCAGATTCATCCCTAATAGACGAGAGGCTCGAAGCGGAGGAGGAGCTGGTCCAAAGCCTCCTAGAGGACACCAGGAGCATCCTCTCCCTGCTCAAGAAGGGGAAGAGGCTCATCTACTACACCGCGAGCGATTGGAAGTGGAGAATCTACGAGGAGGCTCTATCGGCCAGGAAGCCCGATGTAGGAGGGCTGATCAGGTTGGCGATCGATTTGGGTGCCGACGGTAGGGAAGCCGCCACTTACTCGAAGGAGCTCGTCAGGTCGCTATCCACCATGCCGGACGATGAGAGGGAGAGGAGGAAGAGGATCGGGAGGATAGACGAGTTCGGGGCCATATCGAGGGCCCTTCCCTACCTAGAGAAGGAGCTCGGCCTTAAGGTCGAGGTCTACCGGGAGGAGGACGCCACCTACGATCCCGAAAACAGGGCTAGGCTATCGAAACCTTTTAGGCCAGCTATATACCTAGAGCCGGAAAAAGGTTAAATTCCCCAGTTATAATCCCGAATAGATGGCCAAGATAGTTCTCACGACCAACAGGACCCTTTCGAGCGAGTTCAGGCACATACCAGCGGCCGACTTCATAACCTGCCTCCCCATCTCGACAGTTACGGAGCCGATATTCAAGTTCTTCGCCCCGATGATCCCTCATGATGGGGGCAGGATGGTCAGGGCTCCGTACGGGCTCAGGAAGATAGAGGCGGCCCTCCTCCACTACTACAGCCCTAACGAGGTGGTCGTCGCCCACCCGGACCACGTGGCCGAATTCGTAGACGAGGATACGAAGCTCGTAGGCCTTAGCACCATGGACCCGTTCGGCCTCGCCCCCGTAAGCATGACCTACTCCTACGGAGGGGCTTTGACCACCGTCACCAAGAAGTGGTTCCTCAACAACGTGGAGACCGTCAGGAGGATAAAGGAGAAGAGGGGGCTGAAGTTCAAGCTGGTCGTCGGGGGTTCGGGGGCTTGGCAGTTCGAGTACAAGCCAGAGATGATCGAAGAGCTGGGGATAGACCACGTGATCATAGGGGAGGTCGACGGGATCAAGGATAACCTGCTGGTCGACATGGTGGAGAACGGAGGGGACGGATACCCACCGATGATAAGGATCAAGAGGGGTCCGAGGGTCGATGAGATACCCGACATAGTGAACCCGAGCATGCACAGTCTGGTCGAGGTGATGAGGGGGTGTGGAAGGGGATGCGACTTCTGCGAGCCCGATCTGAGGTATGCGAGGTGCTACCCCCTCGACAAGATAATGAGGGAGATAAGGGTGAACATAAAGCACGGTTTGAACAGGGCCTGGATACAGAGCGACGACATATTCATGTACCAGATCGAGGACCACAGGCACCTGATCCCCAACTGGGACGCCCTGATAGAGCTCTTCAGCACGATTATAAACGAGCCAGGCATAGTACATAGCAACCCGACCCATGGGACCATAGCCCCGGTCGTCGCCTCACCCGAGGAGTTCGGGAAGCTATCAAGGATTTTGAAGGGTGGTCCCGGGAACTGGCTCGGCATCCAGCCCGGCATAGAATCCGGGAGCCCCAGGTTGCTGAAGAGGTACATGGCGAGGAAGTGCCTCCCATTCAGCGCCGACGAGTGGCAGGAGATAGTGCTGGAGTCGGCGCAGATCTTCAACGAGAATTACTGGTTCCCTGCCTACACGTTCATAATGGGCCTGCCCGGTGAGACCGAAGATGATGCATGGGAGAGCGTAAGGCTGCTCGACAGGATGGAAAGGGTTTTGAAGGAGAAGCTCGGCCCGAAGGCCCACTTCTTGGTCACCCCGGTCGTCTTCATACCGATAGGGGTCATGAGGGGCGAGGAGTTCTACAACATGGACGAGAACATGACCGAAGCGAGGCTCGCCCTGATCTACAGGGCCACGAAGCACATGCTGTACGAGGGGGAGAACTTCCCGCCCGACGTCCTCAAGAACTGGTTCCTTAGGAAGCTGGTGAAGCTGGGGGCTTCGGCGGCGTTCGGCATAATGCTCTACAGGATAAAGAAGATAGCGGAGCGCAAGGGGTTCGACATAGAGAAGGCCGAGAACCCTTAAGGATTTTAATAACTCCTCGGCGGATCTGTAAACGGGCCCGTGGCCTAGCCTGGACAAGGCATCGGCCCTCTAAGCCGGGGATCGCGGGTTCAAATCCCGCCGGGCCCGCTTCTGGAGCGTTAATTCACAAAATTTAAATCGATTAGCCATCAAAAACTCGCCAATGGGCGGCTTTGAGGTCGAATTCGTCGACGTTTGGAAGAGGTATGGGGATAGGTGGGCCTTAAGGGGGATCGACCTCAAGGTTGAAAAGGGAGAGTTCGTCTCATTAATGGGCCCTAACGGCTCAGGCAAGAGCACCCTGGCCAAGATAACGGCGACGGTCGAGGTCCCGACCAAGGGCAGCGTGATCGTAGAGGGGAGGGACGTCGTATCCGAAGCCGATGAAGTGAGGAAGCTGATAAGCTTCCTGCCCGAAGAGGAGGCCCTATCCGGCCTGCTCACGGGGATGGAGAACCTTTACTTCTTCGGCAGGCTTATGGGGCTGAAGCCCGAAGAAATCAGGGCTAGGGCGAAGGAGCTGGCGGAGGAGCTCGGCATCCTAGACCACCTCGGAGAGAAGGTCAAGAACTACTCGAAGGGTATGAAGAGGAAGCTCTCCCTTATAGCTACAATGCTCCCGGACAGGCCCCTCGTAATCCTAGACGAGCCCACCTCCGGCCTCGACCCGATAACGAGGAGGGAGCTGCTCGGCATCCTTTTCAAGAGGGCCGGCGGTTCGACCCTGCTCATGAACACGCACATAGGGGAGGATGCCGAAGCGTCCGGCAGGGTCGTACTCATGAGCAAGGGGAGGATATTGGCTTCCGGCAGGCCGGAGGAGCTGAAGAGCAGGTTCGTAAGGGGTAAGGTGCTGAACGTAAGGGTCCCGGTGAGGCTGAAGGAGCTGGAGGAGCGGCTCAAGAGGGCTTCCGTTCGCAACGCCATAACCGTTACCGATGAGGGCTACAGGGTTTACGTCGATGAAGGGTTCAAGGATGTGGTGGCCAAGGAGATGGAGTCCCTGGGGGTCAAGGCAGAGGTGACCGAAGTCCCCCCTTCGCTCGAGGACGCTTACACGATAGCGGTGATGGGTCATGAAGGCTGAGCTGATCGTTTTCGCCTCCAAGCAGCTCAAGGAGTACCTAAGGAGCCCATCCTCGCTCTTCTGGACGATGGGCTGGCCGATCTTCTGGGTCCTGATAATGATCTACGTCTTCCTGGCGGGGGTCCCCGAGCCCGCCCTGCCGTACGTTAGGGGGAGCGTAACGGTTTCGATGATCGCCTTCGGCCTCGCGACCGTCGGGATGGTGGGCTTGGCGTCGAGCATAGCCCACGACAGGGATGGTGGACTCTACCTCAAACTCTCGTCCATGCCGATAAGCGGCTGGGGGGAGGTCCTCGGCAGGATCCTGGGCTCCCTGATCTACGGGGCCGTAACCCTACTCGCCATACTCGCGATAGGCGTAGCCGTCGGCTCAAAGTTCGAGGCCTCCACCCTGAACGTGCTCGCTTCCCTACCGTTCTTCGTAGTCCTGCTCCTCTCGGCGAGCGGCATAGGGCTCATCATCTCCAACTCGGTGAAGGGGAGGGCGGTCGAGGGGATAGCCGTAGCCCTGCTCGTCGGGGGCTGCTCGGTCTCTGGGGTCTTCGCGCCCTACGCTTCCCTACCGGATTACCTGAAGCTCTTCTCCAAGCTTTACCCGATCTCCGCGTCCATGCACGTGATAAACAGGCTCCTGCTCGTGAAGGGGTTCGCTTGGATGCACTACGACTTCGATCCCTCCTCCCCGCTCTACATGGCCTACACGTTGGCGGTCTCGATAGGGTTCTTCGTGGCCGGAATCCTTTTCCACAAGGCCATGGCGAGGAAGAGGGCCCTCCAGTAAGCTACCTTCTCCCCTTCACCACGTAGCTCACGGCATCGGCTATGTAGGTCGTGTGGTCGGCTATCCTTTCAAGGTACCTCATGACCAGAACCGCCATCAAGGCGCACCTCACGTCCTTCTCGTCCATCGAGCCCTTCAGCACGGCCCTGTAGAGCCTATCGACCTCGCTATCCCTCTCCTTGACGCTCGTCGCTAGCTCCATGTCCATGTCGAGGAATGAGGTAATG
>JAGGXQ010000084.1 GCA_021162925.1 Nitrososphaerota archaeon | reverse complement strand
GGCCCGAGATCCTCGACTTGAACTCCCTGATCATCCTCCTCGCCTCCGATACGTCCTCGGCCTCGGCTATCAGCTCGAAGTAAGGTTCGTTGGGCACCGGGAGGATCAGGACCCAGCCCGATCCCGATCTGAACTTCAGCCCCTCGACCGTCTCCATCCTCTCCTCCCCCAGCTCTATCAGCAACTGCTTCACTATGAAGCCCCTCTCCTCCATCGGGACCCTAAGCTTGTCCTTGGCGGTCTTCGGCCTGTAAACCCTCCTCCTGATCCTGCCGATCCTCTCGCCACTCCTAACGAGATACTCGGTCAGCTTCACCATCGAAAGGATGGCGTCGGGGAAGGGATGGGCCTTGCTGACTATGTAGCCCCCGGCCTCGTTCCCCCCGATCCCACAACGCCCTTCACACGCCTCCATCAGATACCTGGGCTTCAGCTTCACCCTCTCTACCGAGTATCCGTGGGATTCCACCAACTCGTCGAGCACGGTGGATGCGGTGGCGGTCACGGCCACGTCCCCGCCCTCTAGGTTCAGCATGGCCTCGATCATGACCGCCAAGGCCTCATCGCCCGTGAGGCCGTATCCCTCGTCGTCCACGATCCTCAAGAGCTCCCCGCATCCGGAAAGGCTGAACCCCGCCAGCGATGAAGTCCCCCTCACCACTTCGGATAGGGACTCTCCCCCCTCCACCGCTATGACGCGGAAGCCCAGGGAGGAGAGCAGCTTCGGGGCCACGATGGAAGTGGTCCCCCCGGCGTAATCGACCACGACCCTTGGCCTCGCCTTCCTCAGGAGCTCGGCGTCTGATAGCTCCAGCAGGGCGTTCAGGTAACCATCGAAGGGCCTCGCCGGGTAATATATATCGCCGACCTCCTCGCTATCGACCCTCCTTATCACATCCCTGAAGAAAGACGCCTCCAGCTCCTTCTCCCGCCTCTCGTCTATGTCGAAGCCCTTTTCGTCTACGAGCACGATCCTCATGTTGTTCCCATCTAGGGTGAAGTAGGCACCTCCATCCCGCTTGAGCTCCCTGACCGCACGCCTGAGCATCGGGAGTGGGGAGACCTTCAGGTCGTAGACGTCGGCCCCGGCCGAGAGCGACCCCCCTATGAAGCTCCTCTTCAGCATCCTAGAGGACCTGTGGGCGTCCCTCCCCGTTGCGATCTTGCCCTTCTTGCGCAGGATCGTCGAAAAGCTGGCGCCCAGCTTGGCCGTCGTCTCGGGGACGAGCTCCACGTTCGCCAGCCCTACTATCCCCATCCTGCTGAAGAGCGACTTCCTCCAGGCTATCCCCCTTATCAGGTTCTCCTTCAGTATGCTACCGGCCTCTATGACCTTGCCCGGCCACACCTTCACCCCGATCGAGACCTCGCTGCCTACCCCGAGGTGGCAACCGTCCCCTATGACCGATCCTTCTAGGACCCTGGCCCTCGATTTCATGAGGACTTCGCTCCCTATTATGCAACCGGTGGCCCTCGAGTTCGTGTCGAGGTAGGCCTTCTCGTAGACGACCGATCGCTCCACCACGACCTCCGACCCTATGATCGTGTCCCTGCCGATGATGGCATACGGGCCTATCTTACTGCCGGCACCTATCTTGACGTAGTCGTCTATCACGCAAGGGGGGATGAGCTCGGCATCCGGATCGACCTCCACGCCCTCCCCGAACCATATGCCGTCCCTGAACCTACCCGGTATCTCCAACTTCGCCTTTCCGTCGAGCAGCTCGAACTGGACGTTCAGGTAGTGGTGGGGGAGGCCCACATCCCTCCAGAACCCGCTCATCGGAAATCCGTAGATGGGCTCCCCCTTCTCCAGCAGGAGGGGGAAGAGGTCCTTGCTGAAGTCGAACTGGCGCCCCCTAGGTATGTATCGGAGCACTTCGGGCTCCATCACGTATATCCCGGCGTTGACCAGGTCGCTGAAGACCTCGGACCAGCCGGGCTTCTCCAAGAACCTAGTTATCCTGCCATCCTCATCGGTTATGACTATCCCGTATTCGGTCGGGTTCTTGACCCTGCTGAGCGCCATCGTCGCGAGGGCCCCGCTCTTCCTGTGAAACTCGACCAGGCCTCTGAGGTCGTAGTCGGTTATCAGGTCCCCGCTCACCACGAGAAAGGTCTCCCCTATCGAGTCCTCCAGAAGCTTGATCCCACCGGCCGTCCCTAGCGCCCGCTCCTCGACCGAGTATTCGAGCTCGACGCCGGGGGACCTGTACTTGAAGTACTCCTCTATGCTCTCGGCAAGGTAGTGAAGGGTGACCTTTGCTCTCTTGTAGCCGTTCCTCCTCAGAAGGGAGAGGATGTGCCAGAGGATCGGGCGGTTCACGACCGGGAGCATCGGCTTCGGCCTGGTCACGGTGAGGGGGCGGAGCCTCACACCCTCCCCTCCGGCCATAACTATTGGGAGGACCATGCCCCCTTTAACCCGACATCGTATTTAAGGCGTTATCCAATCGCCCAGCTCCGTATACCTGTGGATGTAATCCAGTCTTTCCTTAAGGGTCGCCTTGAGCCTGTCTATGCTCTTGGTCGGGAGGGGATCGACCCCCCTCAAAAGAGAGGAGTAGTAGGTGGCCATCTCGCAAACGTAGAGGTTCTGGACGATCTTCGGCAACCTACCGCCGGCATCCGCCCTGACCTCCAACGGCTCGTGGCCGTAGCCCTCTATCACCTCCCTTATCGCATCCATCCGCTCCTTCACCTCGGGCTCCTCCCCTTCGTACCTGAGCATCACGACCCTGTAGTCCCTTACGTTCATCCGCTCCCAGGCCACTATCTCGTTGTGGCAGAGCTCCGGGGCGACGTTGACTATGGAGTCCATCTTGGCGTTTTCGGATAGGGACGCCTTGAACCTGTAGGATACGCCGGCCATCAGGGGAGGGGCGTATATGATCGGGGTGGTCGAGTATATCTCTTGGGCGAGCTCCTTCGCCGGGTTCCCCTCCGAACCCATCGAGAGCGATTCCTTCAACCCCCTGAGGACCTCGATCGATTCCTCTACCTCCCCGGTATCCACGAGCCCCATCGAGCCCAGGAGCTTGAGTGATGAGTAAAGGATCGAGGGGAGGCCCACCCTGGGTGCCAGGGGCTTCGGTATCTTGATGAACTTCGAAGCCTTCGATGAGACGCGCTCGAGCATGCCCCCGCTCGATATCGCTACCACCTTACAGCCCCTCTTGACCCCCTCGTAGAAGACGCTCAGGGTCTCCTCGGTGTTCCCAGAAACGCTGACCGATATGAGCAGGGTATCTTCGCCGGCCCACTTGGGTAGGTGGTAGCCCTTGACCACGAAGAAGGGCACTTCGAGCCTGTCCCAGACCCAGTCCGAGATCAGGTCCCCGGATGCCCCCGATCCGCCCATCCCAGAGTATATCACGTTGGCGGGCTCGAAGTCGAGCCCTACCTCGATCCCCCACGCCTCCTTGGCCTGCTCGTACCAGCCCATATACGCCTCATACATGGCACGTGCGTCCATCCGGCATGTGGTCGGAATCGAGGGAATTAAATCTTGAACCCACCCTTCTTCACCCCCGCCTTGGCCCGCTCCTCCTCGGTGAGCCGGAATAGGGCCTCCATCATAGCCTTATATCCATCGTCCAGCTCGACCCCCCTCCTAGCCATCATCCTCCTCTGGGTCCGGATCGCGGACTCCAAGTAGAGTTCGGTCGGCTCCGAGCCGAGGCCCTTTGCGTAGATCGTGAAGCTCGGCACGTCCTCCAGCACGTAGCCGTGGATGTGGGAGAAGGGGCCGATCCGCTTGCCACAGTATATCATGGTCCCTATGGACGCCTTCACTCCCTCCCCTATGAACGAGCCCAGCTTCAGCAGTCCGGTGTCGATCCTCCTCCCGTCCAGGTTCATCTTCACGGTCCCGTAGGTGTTCTTCAGGTCGGAGGTGACGGAGCCGGCGCCTACGTTCACCCAGCTGGAGACGTAGGAGTGGCCCAGGTAGGATTTATGGGCGGAGTTCGAATACCCCTCGACTACGCTGGTATCCACTTCGCCTCCGAGCCTCACCTCCTCCATTATCACGGACGACTTAACCTTCGCCCCCATGAGCCTCGCCCCCCTACCTATGTAGGCGGGGCCCTCTACCCTAGTCCCGGACTCGACCTTCGCCCCATCTATGAATATCGGGCCATTCCTGGTGTCGAAGGTGCAGTAAGGCTCGACCTCCGAATCTTTGACGACCAGCTTGGACGGATCGCCCAGGACCGCGCACGAGTCCACCTGACGAGGGCCTCCAGAGGGTAGCTGGGACTTCAACGCTTCCGTGAAGGATATGAGCTCCCAAGGGTATTCGAATAGGAGGTCCGGCGCTTCGTAAACCTCGGCGATCGATCTGTCCGGCTTGAGGGAATCGGAGAACCTCCTCGCCTTCTCGCCTTTCAGCTTGGCCAGGGCTACCCTGCCCCCAGAGGCGAGGATGAACTCGTCGGCCTGGGGCTCGATCCTCTTTGGCTTGAGCAGGGCGTTCGCGAAGAGCACGTAACCGTCGAATTCCGGCTCCGAAGGGCCGTACCTAGATGAGACCAAGGGCCTGAGGTAGTCCCTAACGCGAAAGGAAACGTGATCCGGCGAGAAGGTCGAGCCGATCGAATCTAGGATGGTCCTAGCGCCGTAGAGCAGGGAGAACGCTGGCTTAGTCAACGTCAGCGGGTAAAACCTCCTTACAAGCTCGTCCTCGAACACGAACAGCTCCATACCTACACATCGACCTTAAGGTTAATATCCCTTTTAGAGATGATGAATGGCGTGAAGGCGGTGATACTGGCCGGTGGCCTGGGGACCAGGCTCAGGCCCTACACGCTCTTCCTCCCCAAGCCGATGCTCCCCCTCGGAGATAGGCCGATAATCGAGCACATAATTAGGTGGCTGAAGGGGAAGGGGGTGAGGGAGTTCGTCGTCAGCATAGGCTATATGGGAAGGGTGATCGAGGATTACTTCGGGGATGGTAGCAGCCTCGGCGTCAGCATGAAGTATGTGAGGTCGGATAGGCCCATGGGGACCGCCGGCCAGCTTAAACTCGTAGAGGACCTGATCGACGGCACGTTCATCTGCGTCTACGGGGATAGCATCTTCAAGTTCGACCTGGACGAGGCCGTCAGATTTCATAAGGAGAAGGGCTGCTTGGCGACCATAATGGTGAAGAAGTACGTGGAGAGGCTGAAGTACGGGCTGATCGAGTTCGACGACGGGCATCTGGTGAGGAGCTGGAGGGAGAAGCCCGAAATAACCGGGT
>JAGGXQ010000073.1 GCA_021162925.1 Nitrososphaerota archaeon | reverse complement strand
GCTCTTCGTCAGGTCCTACTTTCAGTTGAGGGAGTTCGGCGTGGATAGGTCCATGAGGTCCTTCGTCTTCCTCTACGATCGCCCCTACTACCCGAAGTTCGACGATTCGCACACCATATCCATAGAGACCGAGGATAAGGGGCGACCTTACTCCCCGTTCCTGGAGCTAAATGAGAGCTTCGTGGACGATCTGGTGCTGAAGGTCTTAAGCAAGTGCGACAACCCAGAGATATTCGAGGCCTTCGGCCACAACCAGCTCCTATATCTGGCGGATAAAGCGGTGAAGGCCGAGGTAAGGTTGATGAAGGAGAGCCTCAAGAGGATAGCTGACCTGAGGCTAGGGACCGTAACCAAGAGGGGCAGGTTTTATATGCTCGTGAAGAAGTACAGGGAATACAGGAAGGAGGAAGAGGAGAGGAGGAGGAATGTTTAACCCATTCGACGACATGGGGGGGAAGTTCGTAGCCAGGCTGAAGAGGAATAAGCTGAGCGAGAGGAGGACTTCAAGCGGAAGGGGGGAGATACAGGTAACGGCCCCCGTATCGATCATAGAGATAAAGTTCGATCTCGACGTGCTCGACAGGCTCTACAAGCCGGGGTTCGTCGCGATCGAGGCCCCGAAGGGGGAGAACGAGTACCTGATCTTCGAGGTCATAGCCCCGAAGCCCATCCACTTTCAGATGCTCGGCATCTCCCCGGACGTTCCGACCGTCTTGAGGGAGGAGTTCCTGAACACGATAAAGAAGGGGTGGACTGGTAGCGAAGAGACCTGGATAGACGTTTACCTAGCCCCGACCCACTACAAGATGAAGCTCGACGGGGAGCCAAAGTTCGAGAGATCCCTGGTCATGCCACTCGTCGGAGCCTACGCCTACATGCTATCCAAGGAGGCGGTCAGCGAATTCCTATGCGTGAAGAACGGCGTCAGGATAGGGGAGATGATGGGGTTCGAGATACCGCTCACCGTCGACCTTGAGAGCATGCTGAAGTACCACACGGGCGTCTTCGGTTTCACGGGGACGGGGAAGAGCAACCTGACCTCGTTCATACTGAGGGAGGTGCTCGACTGGACGGACGTCAACGTAATAGTGATGGATCTGGCCGGAGAGTACTCGGTCTACCTGCTCGACAGGCTCCTAGAGGATGGCGTGGTATACTCGACCGAGGAGTTCAAAGAGCCCGAGAGGTTCCTAGATGCCCAGGCCATACCCGAGAGCCTTGGCGAGAAGATGGACCTCGACATCCTCTACGAGGGGGCGAGGAGGCTGTTCGAAAAAGGCGCGGTGAAGGGCCTGAGCTTGGAGGAGGAGATGGGGACCCTGGGGTTCTTCTACGGGGCTCTGGAAAGGCTTACCAGATCGGATAGGGCCGGGGCCTTCCAGGTCGAGGTGATGCTCAAAAGGCTGAGGAGGGAGATGAGGGAGATGGGGTACGGGGAGGATACGAGGCTTTCGGAGCTGGGGGAAGAAGCCCTAGAGCATTTGGTAAGGACCCTAAACGACATCAAGGGCTACCTGAGCTCCAAATCCGATGCCGCGAAGCAGATCAACTACATGGTAAAGCTCCTCGAGGAGCCCCTCGTCGAACTCGATGGAAGGAAGAGGCCGGAGGACGTTGTCCAAGACGTCCTGACCAAAGGCCCCAGGATAACCGTCGTCTACGAGCCCGATCCCGTGAAGGCGAGGGCCGTGGCCTCCAGGATGATAGACAGGTTGCTCTACCTGAAGAAGGTCACGGGGGCTAGGAAGAGGGTCCTGTTCGTGCTCGACGAGGCGCAGGAGTTCATACCCTCCGACACCAAGGCGAAGGGATCGGCCGAGTCGAACGTAAGGGTCGAGGCGCTCCTGAGGCAGGGCAGGAAGTACAGGGCCCATTGCTGGATAAGCACCCAGAGGGTCGCCCACCTGAACGTGAACGCTTTGCAGCAGCTCCACAGCTACTTCCTCAGCGTCCTACCGAGGACCTACGACAGGGTCGTCATAGCCGACGCGTTCTCGCTCAACTACGAGCTGCTCGAGAAGTGCACGGAGCTGGAAACGGGGGAGTGGATATTCGTCTCCTACAAGGCGACCAAGCAGAGGAACGTCCCCGTATTCGTAAGGGTCCCGGATAACGAACTGCTCTTGGCGGAGGGCCTCAAGAGGTTAAAAGCTTAAAATCCCCACCCGCACCTTCTTTCGTGCTCGAAGCCGCCATAGTGGGGGCAACTGGGGTCGTGGGCCAGCAGTTCATCTTGGCCCTTCAGGGGCACCCTTGGTTCAGGATATCGGGCCTCTACGCGACGAAGAGATCTGCAGGTAAGAAGTACAGGGATGCGATAACCGAGGGGGGCGTGATGAGGTGGTATCAGGACGAGCCGGCGAAGGACGAGATAATGGAGATGAAGGTCCGGGACGTGGAAAAGCTCGATCCCAGGGACTACGACCTGATATTCACGGGCATCGAGTCGGAGTTCGCCAGGGAGCTCGAACCCAGGCTTGCTAAGAGGAGGCCGGTGATAAGCACCGCATCGGCCTTCAGGTACGAGGACGACGTCCCCATCCTGATCCCAGGGGTCAACGACGCCCACGCCAGGTTGATAGAGGTGCAGAGGGAGAGGAGGGGGTGGGACGGTTTCATAGTCCCGATACCGAACTGCACCACTACGGGGCTCGTGGTGAGCATGAAGCCGATCTACGACTCCTTCGGCATAGAGCTCGTCATCATGACCTCCATGCAAGCGGTATCGGGGGCTGGTAGGAGGGGAGGGGTGCTCGCCCTCGACATAATAGACAACGTGATCCCATACATACCCAAGGAGGAGGAGAAGGTCGAGGCTGAGAGCAGGAAGATACTCGGCAAGTACGAAGGGGGGAGGATAATCCCGGCGGAGTTCGGGGTTAGTTGCACCTGCACCAGGGTGAACGTGAGGGACGGGCACACCGAGGCTGTATACCTATCCCTGAAGAAGAGGGCGAGCGTCGATGAGGTCAAGGAGGCGATGAGGGAGTTCGCCCCCAAGCTTTATTCGATAGGCCTCCCATCGGCCCCTAGGGAGACCATCGTGGTCCTCGAGGACGAAGCCAGGCCACAGCCGAGGCTCGACAGGGACACGCAAGGAGGGATGGCCACCGTGGTCGGGAGGATAAGGGAGGACAAGGCCCTCAAGAACGGGATAAAGTACGTCCTGGTCTCCCACAACACGAAGATGGGGGCTGCGAAGGGCGCCGTCCTCGTGGCGGAGCTCCTGAGCAAGCTGGGCTACATCAAGAGGCCCTGAGAAAAGGATTTTTAATGCCTCCGACCACTTTAGAGCGGGCCAGTGGTCTAGCTGGCAGGACGCCACCCTCACGCGGTGGAGGTCCCCGGTTCGAATCCGGGCTGGCCCATCGAATTTTTAGAAAAAGCTTTTAAAGCATTCAAGAAATATCCGAAGCAAATGAAAGAAGACAGGCATGTTCCCCTCGTTATAAACAGAGCTTTATTCATCCCTGGAAGGAAGATAAGGGGCTTCAGAGCCTCTTTAAAGGGAGAGCCCGGCTCCCTTGCTGAGCTCGTAACGTTCCTATCCGAGCACAGGGTCGATATAATGACCGTCCAGCTCTCCTATCGGTTGGGGGAGCAGTCCGCGTTCGTGGTGGCCGACTTCACCGAAAGCGACAGAGAGCCCGCGGAACTGCTCGAAGAGCTGAAGTCCAAGCCCTCGATCTTGATGCTGGAATACGAGGAGCCCTTGGTCGAGGGCTTCGTCGCGGACCGATACCACTTCCCAATAATGGCCTGGGGGGACAGGGCGATAATGATGGGCAGGGGGGTGCTTTACTCCGCCTTCGAAGGTGTTAAGGAGGTGTTCGGCCCCGGGATGAACGTCGTCCTCTTTCAGCAGGGATACAGGGTAGGGAGGGACATGGTCAAGAAGGTTGGTAAGTTCGGGATGGTCGAGAGGAAAAGGGCCTTGGAGATGGGGCTATCCATAGCCCAATCCTTCGGCTGGTTCAGGTACGAGCTGGTCAAGTGGGACGAGAAGAACCTCGAGTTCGTCATAAGGTTCTACGACAACTTCGAGTGCGAAATGGCGGAGGGGAAGAAGGAGGCGAACAGCCAGTTCATTAGGGGCATGGCCTCTGGCTCCTTGAGCGAGCTCTTCGGCGCGAAGCTCCTCGCAAAGGAGACCAAATGCATAGCGAAGGGGGACGAGTACTGCGAATTCGTGATATGCAAAGCTTAAATGCTTAGATGCTTCAAATGGCCCAATGTTGGATGAAAGGACCGTAGAAGTTCTCGCCCTTAAGCTGATAAAGGCAGAAGAGTCGAGGGTCCCGATAGACCCGATAAGCGAGAGTTACGAGCTGGGCATCGTCGATGCCTACAGGATACAGCTCAAGGGCGTCGAGCTGAAGAGAGAGAAGGGGATGGTCGTGGTCGGGAAGAAGATAGGGCTGACGAGCAAGAGGATGCAGGAGTACTTCGGAGTCTACGAG
>JAGGXQ010000058.1 GCA_021162925.1 Nitrososphaerota archaeon | reverse complement strand
ATCTTGAACACCTTACCCTCCATGCCCGATGGGGAGCCTAGGATCATGTCGAACCTCTCGTTCATCCCCAATAGCTTCCCTTGATACACGTTGCCATCGCTCATCTCCACGACCACGCTCTTGCCCAAGATCGAAATGATCTCCTCGTTGAACCTCCTAGAAACGCCCAAAGCCATACCCCTACCTCGGAAGGGGCGTTAATAACTTTGTCGAAAGGTTATTAAGGAACTCGGGGTAAGATTCGCGGAATGGAGGAAAGGGAACTCGTCCTCTCTAGCTGGGGCAAGAGGTTCGTAGCTTGGTTGATAGATGCGATCATCGTAAATGTAGCCTACGCCGCCATCGTCTTTTCCGTGGGATTGCCCGTGATCCCTTCGTTCGACAAAATAAACTCCCTCATGATTACATCGGGGAGCACCTTGTTCTTCATCTACTGGACCCTGCTCGAGGGGGCGGAAGGCCAATCGGTAGGGAAGATGTTGCTCGGGATAAAGGTCGTCGACATGGAAGGTAACGATATAGGGTTCGTCAAGGCCGCGATAGAGAGCTTCGGGAAGGCCTACCTGCTCCTGCTCGACGTGATAGTCGGGATGCTGGCCTTCGGGGATACGAGGCAGAGGCTCTTCAACCGCCTATCACGAACCATAGTGATAAGGGTCGAGCCCTTGCCCGAGGAATCTACAGGGGTCAGGTACGTGAAGGAGTAGGCCTAAGCTTTTTCAACTTCTTCATTTAAGGCCACGGTATGGACGTGAAGGGAAGGGTAGCCTTGGTAACCGGATCGAGCAGGGGAATAGGGAAGGCGACGGCCCTTATGCTGGCGGAGAAGGGTTGCAACGTGGTGGTGAACTACGTCAAAAACAGGGAGAAGGCGGAGATGGTCTCGGAGGAGGCTAGAAGGCTCGGCGTCGATAGCATGGCGCTGAAGGCCGATGTATCGAAGTACGATGAAGTAGAGAAGATGGTCGAAGCGATCCTGTCCAGGTTCGGGAGGATAGACATCTTGGTGAACAACGCGGGGATCATCTCAAGGCACGTGAACCTGTTGGAGGTCGGCGAGGACGAGTGGGACGAGTTAATAGACGTAAACCTGAAGGGGGCTTTCAACTGTTGTAAGGCGGTGGTCCCTCACATGATAAGGCAGAGGTTCGGGAGGATAGTGAACGTGTCCTCGATAGCCGGGAGGGCTGGAGGGGTCGCAGGGGCCCATTACGCGGCTTCGAAGGCCGGGCTAATAGGGCTCACCTTTTCGCTCGCGAGCGAGCTCGCCAGATACGGGATAACGGTGAACGCGGTCGCCCCTACGGCGGTAGAAACCGACATGCTCGAGGCCTTAAGGGGTAGCCTGGATTGGATAGTGAGTGTGACGCCCTTGGGCAGGATAGCGAAGCCCGAGGAGGTGGCCCATGCGATACTCTTCCTGATAGAGAACGACTTCATAACCGCGGAGGTCGTGGACGTGAACGGGGGGAGGTATCCGAGCTAGAGGAAGGGAGAGATGCCCTCCTTGAGGGCCTTCCAATCTTCTTTTACCACATCTTTGAGCGCGGGGTTCCTCAAGGCCGATGCCGGATGGTACATCGGTATTATAACGACCTCGCCGAATATCGTGGAGGCCCTGTAGATCGTGCGGTGCATCCTCCCCATCGACATGGGCTTCATCCCGAACTTGGAGAGCAAATAGGATGCGGATACGTTCCCGAGCGCTATCAGAACCTTTGGCCTTATCAACTCTATCTGCCTGTCGAGGTAAGGGGTGCAGGCCTTCAGCTGCTCTTCGGTAGCCTTGTTGTCGGGGAGGTAGCACTTCATAACGTTGGTTATGTAGACCTCTTCCCTCCTAAGCCCGGCCAAGGCCAGCAGGGAGTCTAGGAGCTTGCCAGCGGGGCCGACGAAGGGCCTCCCCTGCCTGTTCTCGTGATAGCCGGGGCCTAGGCCCACGAGCATGACCCTGGCGTCCTCGGGCCCCTCCCCGAATACGGGGTTCAGCCTGACCTTCCATAGATCGCACCTCCTGCAGTTCTCGACTTCTCTCCTCAGCCTATCGAGCTCCTCCACACCTAGGCATGGATCGAGCGGGTATTAGCCTTTACCGTTTGAGCCCGGGGTGGGATTCGAACCCACATGAAGTCGCTCTGCAGGCGACCGCGTGAGCCACTCCGCCACCCGGGCTGGACGATAGAGTCCTTCACCGCTTAAATACTTTTTTAACGTAAGAGAGGCGTTCGAGGAATATCGACAAGAGCTCCATAAGGGAGAGGAGGAAGAGGAGGGAAATCAGCGTAACGATCACTTTGAAGGTCGCCCAAGGGGTGAGTTCGAGGAAGATCAGCGAGTATAGGAGGAACATTATCCTGTTGGATATCCTGAACTCCCGCTCGAACCCTATTCCGACCATACCTATCATAGCGGGCCAGGTTTTTATCCTTAATTGTAAAGCTCGCAAAGATCATACTTAATAGGAGAGGCGCTCAACCACCTCCTATGGTCTTCGAGATCGTATGCCCAAAGTGCGGCGAGGTCGTGTATTCGGGGTCCGAGCTCAAGCCCTTGGGTAAGGTGCTCAAGGAGTATGACTACTCCTGCCCCAAGTGCGGCGTAAAGCTGTCTTCCGAGGATTTCGAAATCGAGATCGTCGAGGGGTGATCACCTTCCGAGCATCTTCAGGTAAACCAGTCCCTCGACCTCCTCGACGTACCTCTCCGGATCTAGACCTACGACCCTGAGGCCATCGACGTCTATAATGTAAATGGCGTGGAGCCTGGCGTTGAACAGCTCCTCCAAAGAGATGGGGGGATGCCTGTAGTAGAGATCGCAAAGGCCCTTCAGCTCCCTGACCT
>JAGGXQ010000108.1 GCA_021162925.1 Nitrososphaerota archaeon | reverse complement strand
TTCGGCAACATACCGATATTCATAGGGATACTGAAGGGGATGGGGAAGGATGAAAGGGGCAGGGCCCTCAAGGTAGCCCTGGTTACGGGCTTCGTAATCCTTATGGTCCTAGCCCTCACGGCGAACCTGATATTCGAGCTGTTCGGGATATCGCTCGCGAGCTTCAAGATAGCAGGGGGGCTGCTCCTCCTCGTGATAGCGATGAAGATACTCATTCAGGGGAGCTGGGAGGAGGTTCACGAGGCAACGGGGGCGGTTCCGCTCGGGTTCCCGTTACTCGTGGGGCCTGGGGCGATAACCACGACCATCATAAACATAGGCTCTTACGGCATGCCCGTAACGGTGGCTTCGATAGTGATAGTGTTCTGCATAACCTGGCTGGCTTTCAGGTCCATCGACAGGATCTACTCCTTCTTGGGGAAGACCGGGGCGGTAGTCGTTGCCAGGGTGATGGCCCTCTTCATAGCCGCGATAGCGACCCAATTCATCATAGACGGAGTGTTATACTACACGAGCTGACCTTTTAGACTTATAGGCGCGGTTCGGGGAACGAGGTGGGTTGAGGCCCCTAACCAAGATGCTCGCCGGGGTCGCCGTGAGCCTGCTCGCCATAGCGATCATATCCATCCTGTTCAGGGTGGACTTCGGCGAGGTGCTAAGCGTAAACCCGCTATACCTCATCCTGCTGTCGTCGGCGGCGACGGTAAGGCTCCTGCTTCAGGGCCTGAGGTTTCACTTGATAGCTTCCGAAATTTCGGGTAGGAAGCTGAGGCTCGTGGATTCGGTGATGGCCAGGGTTGGGAGTGAGTTCGTGGCCCTCTCGACCGTCGCGTACATGGGTGGCGAGTTCGTCAGGGCTGCCTGGCTCAGGAGGGAGGGGGAGCCGATGGGGAGGGCGCTCTTCGTTCCCTACGAGGAGATCCTCTGCGACGTGCTCGTGGGCTCGGCGATATCCATCGCGGCTTCGGTCCTGATAATCGGAAGGTCCTTCTACCTCGCCCTTCTGGTGATGCTCGTGTCGCTCACTAACATCGGGGCCTACTCGGCCCTGATCTTCCTTTCCCTGAAAGGGAAGGGCGAGGTCGGGCTAGGCTGGCTGAGGAGGCTCATGGGGAGGAGGGGTGAGGCCTTGGTGGAGAGGCTCAACGAGGTGCTGAAGGGCTTCTCTTCATCGGCGAGGGAATCCCTCCCGAAGTGGAGGCTCTTACTCAAGGTCCTGCTCTTGACCATCCTCATATGTGTAATTTCTGGGCTCATCCTCATGCTATCCCTCTCCGCCTTCGGATGCGAATGCGACCTGCTCGGCTCGATCATGGCGGTCTACGCCAGCCTGGCCCTTTCCAGCCTGCCCGTAACGGTCGGGGGTTCTGGCCTGAGCGAGCTCGGGACCTACTACTACCTGAACGCCATCGCCCCGCAGGGCTGGGAGCCCGTGATACTCTGGAGGATCGCGAGCTACTACGTCCCCCTGCTGGAATCAGGCGCCGCCCTCTCCTACCTAATCTTCAAGGGGCTCGTCGACCTCGATAAGGCTTAGGGCCTCCCTCTCAACCTCGTCCATGATCCTCTTGGATGCGGAGAAGCACCTCTCGGCATCGAAAGCTTCGTCGAGCTCCTCTTCGCTCAGATACTTCGAGAGCTCCGCATCCCTCCTTATCTCCTCCCTGTAAGAGGTCCCCCTCTCCATGGCCCTGAAGGCGGCCCTCTGGAGCAGCCCATACGCCTTCGATCTCGGAAGCCCCTTCCTAAGGAGCCACTTCAGGACGAACTCCGAGTAAACGAGGCCCCTGGTAAGCTCCAGGTTCCTCCTCACGCGCCCCTCGTCGACCCTCAGGTTTGAGACGACGTAGTGGGTCGTGGAGAGCATCTCGTCGAGCAGGATCATGGAGAGCGGTAGGGTGAAGCGCTCGTTCGCCGAGTTCGTGAGGTCGCGTTCGTGCCACAGGCTCACGTTCTCTAAGGCGACCTGGACCAGGCCCCTGAGCAGCCTGGCGAGCGAAGATACCCTCTCGCTCCTGATCGGGTTCCTCTTGATCGGTAGGGCGGAGCTCCCAACCTGACCTTCGAGGAACGGCTCCTCGACCTCCCCTATCTCAGTCCTCTGAAGGTTCCTCACCTCGGTCGCTATCCTGTCCAGGGTGCTTCCCACCAAGGCCGAGAAGAATATCAGCTCGGCGTAGCGCTCCCTAGGGATGACCTGGGTAGCGGCCTTGACCGGGTTCAAGCCTAGCCTCTTCGAGACGAGCTCCTCCACCTCTACGGCCTTTTCGCCCATGATCGAGCCCGTCCCCACTGCCCCTAGGGTCTTGCAGAGGAGGACCCTATCCCTTAACCGATCCAAGAGTTTAAGCTGCGCGATCAGCTCGGAGGCCCAGACCGAGAACTTGAGGCCGAATGGCATGACGCTGGCGTGCTGCCCGTGGGTCCTCCCGACCGAGGGGAGCTTCGAGTAAGCCCTCGCCTTCTCGATCAGGGACTTGAGCAGCTCGACCATCCTCCTCCTCACGATCGCCAAGGCGTCCTTGAGCTGGAGCGAGGTGGAGGTATCGAGCAGGTCGTTGCTCGTGAGCCCGTAGTGGACCCAGGGCTTCGCTTCGTCGCTACAAACTTCCTCCAACGCCAGCACGACGCTAGCGGTCTCATGCCTTGTGAGCCTTTCAAGCTCCTTGCACCTCTCGAGCTTGACGAACCTCGTGTTCGCCTTTTCGAATATCTCCTCCCCCGCCTCCTTGGGTATCAGGCCTAGCTCGGCCTGGGCCCTGGCGACCTCGCCCTCGACCCTGAGCATGTAGGAGAGCTTCCTGGACTCCTCGAATATCCCCCTCATCTCCTCGCTCCCGTACCTGCCCGAATCTATCGGAAGCACGGGCATGGGTCGGTTTGGCGTGTGGCTTTTTAACCGTCACGGTACTATCTCGGTCCCCACTTCCTCCCCCTCTATCGCCCTCCTGATCGCCTCGGGCTCACAGAGGACTACCCTGGTCCTTATCTTCGAGCGCTGGATCACCTTGAGCGCGACCAGGTCCATGAGCTCGTACTCCCCGGCC
Organism: Nitrososphaerota archaeon; assembly: GCA_021162925.1. Lineage (GTDB taxonomy): Archaea > Thermoproteota > Nitrososphaeria > Nitrososphaerales > JAGGXQ01 > JAGGXQ01. Next base: position 960 of record JAGGXQ010000108.1, on the reverse strand, counting down.
CCGTACCCCTTGCTCTGGAGCATGGCCGTAAGCTCGGCGACCTTGACCCTCTTGAGCAGCTTGGCGTCCTTGAAGACCCTCGGATCCGAATCGTAGATCCCTTCGACGTCGGTGGCGTTAACTAGCAGGTCCGCCCTTACCCTCTCTGCCGTCAGGGCGGCGACCGCGTTGGTGCTGAACCCTGGGTGGTATCCGCCTAAAACTACGATCCTCCCCGAACCGAACGCCTCCCCGACCTCTTCGAGGCTCGTCGGTATCCTAGGGTAGGCGAGGTCCCCCAGCCCGGATGCGAAGAGCCTTGCGTTGAGCCTTGATACGGCTATCCCGATTTCGTCTAGGCTGGATTCGTCGCACCCATGCCTCCTCGCGAATCCTATGTACCTTCTGGCGACCTCCCCTCCCCCGGTCACGATCGCCAGCTTCACCCCTTTCTCGTGAAGCGAAGAGAAGAGCTCGAAGAAGGGATCGAGGCCCTCTAGCTCTGGCCCGAACAGAGAGCCGGATAGCTTCACCACCACCTTCATCATCGATGCTAAGGGTTTCGGGGTTTAATAGCTTTCAGCCTATCTCGAATTCGCAGTACTCGTCCCCATTCGCCAAGCACTTGGTCTCTTTGGCGGATAGCTCCTCCCCGAAGAATTCCGAGGCCCACCCGGCCAGCATCCCCCTTACGAAGTGGCCCATCGGCTTACCGAGGCCCTTGAACATGCTGCACTCGAACGAGTCGTAGACCCTGACGTCCGCCTTACGCCCCTCCAGGTCGACGCGCCTGACCGCCATGATGCCGAACCCGTCGTGCTTGAAGAACGAGGCTGAGAGGTCGAAGAGCTCCACGGATCTGGTGTTGAACATGAGCAATTGTGAAGCGAACGTATCCCTCCCTATCCTGAAACCCACGTGGTAGAGCCATACCGCATATATCCTGCCGAAGGTCTCGTACCCGCCCTTTATCATCGCCTC
>JAGGXQ010000012.1 GCA_021162925.1 Nitrososphaerota archaeon | reverse complement strand
CTCCTTTCACCCACTCCCTGATCCTTTCGGGATACAGCGACCTGGTCCTCATGGAGGACAGGAAGGAGCTGCTCAGGCGCCTATACGACGAAGTCCTTAATAGGATAAGGAAGAGGAGATCGAGAAGGAATGGAAGAGGTGAGGACCGTAAAGGTGGCAAGAGGCCTGTCGATAGTGGCCCCCTGGCACTCGATCCTCCTGGAGGGAGAGGGCGTATGCGTCCTGGCCGACCTTCACCTAGGGATCGAGAAGGAGCTCGAAAGTAGGGGCATACAGGTGCCCGCGAACCTTTACCCCATGATCTTCAGGCCCGTAGAGGAGTCGATAAAGGGGACCGGGTGCGAGAGGGTTATACTGCTCGGAGACGTTAAGCACGAGTTCGGGAGGCCGAGCGAGGAGGAGTGGTTCTTCGTCAAGAAGCTGATAAGGGAGATAAGGGGGATGGGGTGCGAGCCCGAGGTCGTTAGGGGGAACCACGACAACTACATAATCTCGATACTGAAGCTCATGGATGTGAAGCTACACCAGCCCTATTTGAGGCTTGGGAGGTTCGTCCTGACCCACGGGCACCTGAAGGTCGAGGAGAAGGGGCACCTGATCATCGGGCACGAGCACCCCAGCGTGTCCATAAGGGACGAGTTGGGCGTGAGGCACAGGTTCAAGGCTTTCCTGAGCGGGAGGGTCGGGGGGAGGAGGATCACGGTGCTGCCTTCCGTATCGCCTTTAGCCTATGGCTCGTGCGTGAACGAGCTGCCGAGCGAGGAGCTCCTCTCGCCCATGCTCAAGGGCATGGACCTGGGGGAGTTGGTGCCTTACGTCCTGGAGCCTGGCGTGGATGTGAGAAGGTTCCCGAAGCTATCGGATTTGAGTGGCGCCGGGGACGGGATTTGAACCCGCGAGGGCATTACGCCCACGGGCTTAGCAGGCCCGCACCCTACCAGGCTAGGCTACCCCGGCACATCCCCAAAATCCATCGAATCTATTTAAGCGTTAAAGCCCACGAACTCAGCAACTCGCCCATCCTCTCCCTTGCCTCATCTGCTCTTATCACGAGTTCGACGCAGAAGAGCTGGAAGAGGATGAGCATGAGGCGCATGGTCAGCTTTAAGGCATCAAGATCGGACAGTTCACATACCACGACGGAGTGAAGTAGGAGGAAGAGCTTGTTCAGAAGCTCGAACTCGTATTCGATCAGCCCGACCATAAGTGGTATTCGCACCTAGCCCTATTATCCTTGGCTATGAACCGGAGTTGAGCGCCCGAACTCGAAGTCGTCTAGAAGTTTTTATTTGGATGGATTAACCATCCTCATCCTTCCGGCCCGATATACCTTGATCAAGGGGAGCGCCAGGGGGAAGAGGATCAGGCCGGGGTTGAGCGCCCAATCCTCGGCTAGGATGGACCACTCTCCGGCTTCCTCTCCGAAGAGCACGGGGTAGGTCGAGTCGAGCCAGTCGGCCCCGATCACCAGGAGGCTGAGGACCGCCAAGGCGCCGGAGAGCAGGAGGGCCACGGTTATCGGACCCCACCCCTCCTCCAAGCCCTCTAGCGACCTCTTGCCCCCTAGGATGAAGATGGAGCCTAGGACCAGCATGACGAAGCCGAAGAACGGATCCGAAACGGCCTTGGGCAGGAACTCGCCGTATAAAGGAAGGCCGAGCTGTAGGTTCAGCTCTAGGGGGGTCCACCAAGCCACCGCCCCGTTTATCACCTCCAACGCGCCGTAGATTACGTAGAGGAGCCCGACGAAGAACGAGTAGGCAGAATACCACCTCAAGCTCTCACCCGTAGATCAGGGTCCCGAATCCGAAGACCGCCAAAGAGACCAAGTACGCCAGCACGATCCCGTATGTAACGGTGAAGAGGGCCCACTTCCACCCCCTCTCATGGGCTATCGCCGCCACCGTGACTATACAAGGCACGTATATCAGTATGAAGACCATGTAAGAATACGCCTGAAGCGGTGTGTAGAGGCTCATGAGCTTGGGGCCGAGCTCCGGCTCCGGAACCCCGTAGAGCAGCGCGGTGGCTCCGAGCACTATCTCCTTTGCCACGAAACCGAAGAACGCGGATACCGCGAGCCTCCAGTCCCAGCCTAGGGGCCTGAAGATCGGCTCAAGCCCCTTCCCCAGGGATGCGACCAGGCTACCTTCGACGTCGTTCCCCCACACCAAAGAGGGATACTGAACGTGCATAAGTATCTCTATTATGATTAGTCCTATCACTATGACGGTTCCGGCCTTCTTGAAGAACATGACCCCCCTCTCATAGGCATGCGTAAAGACCGATCTCAGGGTCGGCGACTGGTAGGGCGGGAGCTCTAGGATGAACGGGGAGACCCTCCCCTTCAGGTAGAGCTTCCTGAAGAGCAGGGCGACGACGAACGCCAACACGATCCCCATTACGTAAAGGGAGACGATCACGCTGCCCGCCGTAGCTTCGAAGAAGGCGTATGCGAGCATCGCGAAGACCGTCAGCCTCGCGCTGCAGAGCATAAGGGGGTTGGTTATTATCGCGACGAGCCTGTCCTCATCGCTTGGAATCGCCCTGGTCGAGTATATCGCCGGGACGTTGCACCCGAACCCCAGGATCATGGGTATTATGGTCCTCCCGGTCAGGCCGACCTTCCTCATCGCCCTATCCATGACGAACGCGGCCCTGGCCATGTATCCGATATCCTCAAGGATCGAAAGTGCGAAGTATAGGAAGAAGATCAGGGGGACGAAGCTCAGTATAGTTCCAACGCCGTTAACTACCCCATAATCCCCGAAGAAGAGATCATCCACGACTTCGATCCCGGTCAGCCCGGCCAGGGAGCCGGAAATCCAGGCGAACAGATCGCCTAGTATGTCGCAGAATGGGGCCGAGACGCTCATGGTGAACTGGAACATCATCCATATGACCGTGAAGAATATGGGTATGCCGAGGCGTTTGTCCAAGACGACCTTATCGATCAGATCCGACGCCGTGACCTTCTTCGCCCCCTTCACCACCACCTTTACTATCTCCCCTATCACACGATACCTCTCGTTGGCCAGCAGGATCTCGGCTTCGATTTCGTGCTTCTTAGAAAGCCTCAGCCTCTCCTCCTCCGCAGCCTTCACCGCCTCTTCATACACCGGGGAGGACCTCAGCCTGCTAAGGGCGTCCTCGTCGTTCTCCAAGAGCTTTATCGAGAGCCATCTGGGGCTGTAGGCCGAGATTAGGGAAGGATCCCTGGAGAGGATGGTAGAAATCCTCTCTATCGCTCTTTCAACGTCGTCGGCGTATCTAACCTTTAACCTCGACCCTTGCAACCTTGCTCACCGCCAACTCGACTATGAGATCCTTTAGCTCCTCCATCCCAACCCTCTTCGGGGCGACGGTTTCGACCACCGGAACCCCTAGGATGGAGCTCAGCCTTTCACAATCTATGGCGATGCCGGCGGACTCGGCGAGATCGATCTTGTTTAGGTCCAAGATCAGGTCGACGCCGAGCTCTATCAGTTGCAGGGTGAGGTAAAGGTTCCTCTCCAGATTCGAGGCATCGACTATGTCGACGACTACGTCGGGCCTCTCCTCTATTAAGTAGCTCCTGGCTATGAGCTCCTCCGGGGAGTAGGCGGTGAGGCTGTAGGTTCCGGGTAGGTCGACCACGTATACCCTGTGCCCCTTGTGCTCGAAGTAGCCCTCCTTCTTCTCGACGGTCTTACCCGGCCAGTTGCCAACGTGCTGGTGCCCTCCCGTAAGGTTGTTGAATATGACGGATTTCCCGACGTTCGGGTTCCCGGCCAAGGCAACGCTGATCCTCAAAGCGGCTCCACCATTACCTTCATCGCCACCCCCCTCCCAACCGCAAGCCTAGACCCCTTCACCTCGACGAGTATGGGGCCGAGACCTCCGGATTTCACGATCTTCAGGATGGCGTTCGGGGTGAAGCCTAGCTCCGCCATCCTCCTGCCCACGCCGAACCCTCCTCGAACGCCGACCACCCTGACCATGCTCCCCTCTAGGGCGAAGGCCAAGGGCATTATTCCACCTTCACGAAGACGTGCCTCGCCTCTTCCTTCCTCAGCGAAAGGTTGTATCCCCTCACCTCGAACTCCACCGGGTCCCCAAGCGGGGAACGCCTCAAAACCTTCACCCTCGTACCTATTACGAGGCCCATATCTACCAACCTCCTCAAAAGCGGGCCACTCCCAACCAGGTTCACCACTACGCCACCATCCCCAGGCTCCAGCTCGTCCAGCCTTTTTATCACGGTACCTCACCGAACTCACCACTCAACGCCTGTGGTTGGTTCTAGGGTTAAAAATAGATTTCCCTAAATTATTTAGGTTACCTAAATTTTTCCGCTTTCGCAGTAGCTCCTGAAGAGCTCGAGCCACCTCTTCATGAACATCGGGTAGGATGGGGAGTTCGATATGAACTCGACGAACTTGGTGAACTGCTCTATGGTCTTGGGGCTGAGGCCGTGCTCCAGCACGTGGGCATCCCTCCTGGCGACCTCTTCAGGGACCAGGAGCATTTTGAGCAACCTGACGAACGTCTCGTGCCTGCTCTCGACCGATCTCGCTATCTCTTCGCCCTTTTTGGTGAGCGTAACCGCACCATACCTCTCGTAGGATATCAAACCCTCTCGGTCGAGCTTCTTCAGCATCTCGGTAACCGTCGGGGGCTTTACCCCCAGCTCCGTGGCTATATCCTTCGTCCTGGCGTAACCCTTCCTCTTGACCACCTCGTATATTACCCTGAGGTAGTCCTCGACCCTGTTGCTGATCTCGGCAGGTCTGACCATTTAGGCCCACCTAAATTTCGGGGGCTCGGTATTTATCGGTTGTGGCCTTCTCATGCTTTGCATATGAGCTTAAATCTTGGCGATGTTTACACTCGAATGGCGGGGGTGGCCGAGCCAGGACAAAGATAGCCCAAGGGCTATTGGAAGCGCGGGACTTAAGATCCCGTCCCATAGGGGTTCGTGGGTTCGAATCCCACCCCCCGCACCAACGACCCGCTGAAGCGACATAGGGCGATTTTTAAATAGGATGAGCTGAAAGAGGGGGCGAAGGGAGGGTGAAGAGGGCAGATAGAGTGATGGGCGTAAAGGAGTTCGTAAAGCTTTGCAAACCAAAGATACTCGTAACTTTTCTCTTCGTTTTCATCCTTTCTTATCTCATCTCTTGCGGATGCGAGCCAAGGCTGAATGAATTGTTAATGGGGACGTTCGGCGTTTTGACGTCGATAAGCGGGGCAAATATCCTGAACAACTACTACGACAGGGATCTGGATGCGAGGATGATCAGGACCTCTCGTAGACCTATACCGAGCGGAAAGATAAGGCCGAACGTCGCGTTGGCGTTTGGATTATTCCTGACCAGCGTATCGCTCGTAATTTCGTTCTATCTCGGATTAATATCGCTCGTGATACTCCTGGCGGGATTTACGAGTTATATCCTCATTTACACGATAATGGCGAAAAGGAGGTTCGCTTTGAGCGTGTTTGCCACCGCACCGGCGGTGGCTTCGCCCGTGTGGTTCGGGTG
>JAGGXQ010000062.1 GCA_021162925.1 Nitrososphaerota archaeon | reverse complement strand
CGCTCGTGATACTCCTGGCGGGATTTACGAGTTATATCCTCATTTACACGATAATGGCGAAAAGGAGGTTCGCTTTGAGCGTGTTTGCCACCGCACCGGCGGTGGCTTCGCCCGTGTGGTTCGGGTGGTGGTTGGCGAGGGGGGCGCTGGACCTAAACGGGTTCTTAACCGGGTTGCTCATGGTGTTTTGGGGGGTGCCGCACTTTTGGAGCCTTGCGATAACTTACTCGAAGGATTACAAGAGGGCCGAGCTACCCATCCTTACAGTCACTACCGAACTGAAGACCGCAAGGTGGCATTTGATCGCATCTGGCATCTTGCTCATCGCATTCTCCCAGGCATTATCCCTGTTGAACGTTTACGGGACGGTTTACCTCATCCTCTCGTCGGCGCTTAATTCGATCTTGCTCTTCTTCCTCATATCGCTCATAAGGAATCCGAGCAAGAAGGCTACGTGGAGAATATTCAAATTTAGCTCCCAATACATAATTATAATTTTGTTAATCATGCTGGCTGATAGGTTGATTAAAATTTAAAAGATCGGGGCCGTGGCCCTGCATGTAGATCGATTTTTATAATAGTGCCTCAAAGGCGAGTTATGGTGAAAGTGGCGATACCCTCTACTAAAGGGAGCGGTCTCGAGGACGTTATATTCGAGCACTTCGGACACGCCCCTTACTTCACCTTCGTCGAAGTCGAGGATGGTGAGGTCAAGAAGGTCGAAGTCGTCAAGAACCCGTATGAAGGGTTTCACTCACCTGGGGAGCTACCTTCCTTCCTCAAGGAGAACGGGGTGGGCGTCCTCATATGCATGGGGATCGGGTTCAGGGCGAAGGCGTTCTTCGAGGAGTACGGGATAAAGGTCTACACGGGGGCTACCGGCAGGATCAAGGATGTCTTGTCCGACTACGTAAGAGGGGTTCTGAAGTCTAGGGAGTACGAAGTGAGGAGGAAGTGGAACGAGTAAGGCCGTATGCTCTTCTTCGTCCTCACGACCGGGCTGTGCAACCTTAAGTGCGACTACTGCGGGGGGAGCTTCCCGGAGAGGCTCGTCCCCCCGAAGCCGATCTACGAGATAGAGGAGCTGATCGACTTCATGGGCATCGAAGAGCCGATCGTCGCGTTTTACGGAGGGGAGCCCCTGATGAACCCGAAGCCGATCTACGAGCTCATGGACGGGCTGGATGCCAAGTACGTGATCCAGACCAACGGCCTTCTCGTGGATAGGCTGGATCGAAGGATCTGGGAGAGGTTCGACGCGATCCTCCTCTCGATAGACGGGGTCAGGGAGGTCACGGATAAGCATAGAGGCAGAGGGGTCTACGATGCCGTCTTGAAGGCGGCGAGGAAGCTGAGGTCGTTCTTCGAAGGGGATCTCATCGCCAGGATGACCGCAACCAGGGATACGGACATATACAGGGACGTGAAGCACCTGCTCGGGCTGAAGCTCTTCGACCACGTGCATTGGCAGCTCGACGTGGTGTGGAGCGAGCCTTGGGACTTCTTGAAATGGGCCGAGGAGAGCTACATCCCAGGGCTGAGGAGGCTGATGGACGAGTGGGCCTCTAGCCTGGAGGAGGGGGAGGTCATCGGAATCGCCCCATTTCAGGGGATGCTGAAGAGGATGGAGGAAGGGGGGCCTGCACCTCCTTGTGGAGCGGGGGTCGATTCCCTGGCCGTGAACACCGACGGCTCGATTCTGGCATGCCCCATAGCGGTGGACGTCGAGTGGGCGAAGCTAGGAAGGATCGAAGACGGGCTCGAAGGCCTCAAAGCCCCGCCTAGGATAGGGGAGCCCTGCACCTCTTGCCCGTACTTCAGGGTATGCGGGGGGAGGTGCCTCTACTCCTACATGGAGAGGCTGTGGGGGGATGAGGGTTTTCAAGTCGTTTGCAAGGTCACCAAGAAGACGATAGACATGCTCAGGGAGGAGACCGATGGCCTGACCCTTAAGGAGAAGAGGGCCGCTTTTTACCCTAGCTACAACAACACGGTCGAGATCGTGCCGTGATCAGACTATCAGAGGCTCCTTGGTGAACTTGGTAAGCACCTTAGCCCCGTCCCGAACGAGTACCGTATCCTCTATCCTGACCCCGAACTTCCCCTTCACGTACACGCCGGGCTCTACCGTGATCGTGTTCCCCCTCTCGAGCAGTTCCTTGCTCCCCTTCCTGAGCCAAGGTGGTTCGTGGACCTCGAGCCCTACCCCGTGCCCTAGGGCGTGGACGAAGAACTGCTCGTACCCCTTCGACCTCAAGTATCGCCTCGCAAGCCCGTCAAGCTCCCCGCAGCTTTTCCCTTCCCTGACCTCTTTTATCGCCTCCTCTTGGGCCTCCAGGACCGAGTAGTAGACGTCCTCCTCTTCCTCGCTCATGTTGCCCGTGTGAAAGGTCCTCGTTGCATCCGCGAAGTATCCATCGAGCTTCAGGTACACGTCCACGATCACGAACTCGCCACGCCCTATCCTCCTCCCCTTGAACGCGTGAGGGTAGGCGGAAGCGGGGCCGCTGGCCACTATGAACGGCTTCGGGCCGTAGGAAAACCCCGAGCCCCTTTCGACGGCAAGCTTCACGAGCTCCGCCATCACCTCGTCCTCGGTCTTCCCGACCTCTATCACGTCGAAAGCCAGCGAGAAGAGCTCGTCCAGGAGGCTGGCAGCCCTCTTCACCTTCTCGACCTCGGACTCTTCCTTCGCCTTTCTGCAAGAGTATATCGGAGCGGGATCGAACGTGATGCCCTTACCGATGAAGGGGAGGAGCCTCTGATCCAACACATCCAGGCAGGCCTTGAGCCCCTTCACGTCCTCCAGCAGCTCGGCGTAAGCATCCTCGACCTCCACGACTTCGCAACCCTTCGCCTCATCGACGGCGAGATCGAAGTCTATCGGCTTTGCGTAGAGCCTGCAGAGGCCCTCCTTCAGCAGGAGGGGGCCCCTCCCGTAGTGAGATG
>JAGGXQ010000028.1 GCA_021162925.1 Nitrososphaerota archaeon | reverse complement strand
GGATGGGTTGGGCCTCCCTGAAGGCCTTCCTGATCTTCGTAAGGACTTCGAGCACTCGCTCCCACCTTTTCAGCTCCTCCTCCACCCTGCCCAAGCGCCTCTCCTTCTCTTCTAGGCTCGAAATATCCTTCTCAACCCTCTTGATCCAGCCTTCGAGCCTCGACCTCTCTTTTTCCGCTTCATTCACCTTCAAGCTTAACTCCCCGATCTCTCCCTTTAGCTCGGCGAGCCTGCGCTCGTCGAACCTCGACTTGAGCTCCTCCAACCTCTTGGCGAGCTCCGAACACCTATCCTCCCTCTCGGCCCTTTCCGTTTCGAGCCCCTCCAACTCCTTTAGCAAGGCGGCCTTTCCCTCGCACTTCTTCTTCAGCTCCTCCGCCCTCCCCTTAAGCTCCATGAACTCGGAGACCTTTTCCCCGAGCCTCTTCAGCTCCTCCCTGAGCCCATCTATCTCGGCCTCTTCGGCCTTGGCCTCCTCGAGCTCCCTCTCCACCTCCCCCATCTTCTCCCTGACTTCCTCGAGCTCCCCCAGCTCGGAGTTCAGCTCCTCGACGGCCTCCTCGAGCCCTTCTAGCTTGGAGGTCAGGGCTAGGAGCTCGTCCCTATCGGCCTTGAGGGACTCCAGCTCCTCCTCAACCCTCTCTAGCTCTCCCTTAAGCCTAGAAAGCTCCCTCTCCTTCTCCTCTACCTCCCTTTCGAGCTTCAGGCCCAAGGCCTCGGCGTATTCGGCCTTGACCTCCTGAAGGCACGTGGGGCACCTCCCCCCTCCGTATCTCCTCAGGTTTTCGATGGTCTTCTTCAGCCTCTCGACCTCACCTCCGAGCCCCAGCACGAGCCTCCTCAAATCCCTCGCCCTCTCCTCCTTCCCTTCGTAACCCTGCAAGCGCCTCTTAAGCCCCTCAACCCTCTCCTTGAGCTCGTTGAGCCTCTCCACCTCCCTCCTCCCCTTCTCCACCCGCTTCTTCAGCTTCCGCTCTTCGCCCCTCAGCCTGTCCAGCTCTTCCTTGAGTCGCTTCAAAGGGACGAGCTCCTTGGACCTCCTTTCGACCTCCTCCCTGAGCTCATCGTAGCTCTTCCTCGCTCCCTCAAGCTCCTTAAGCTTGGGGAGCAGAACGGCGAGCTCCCTCTCTGCCTCCTCCACCTCCTCGAGCCTGCTCCTCAAATCTTCGAGCTTCGCTTCGACCTTCGATAGCTCCGCCCTCTCGAGCCCCAGCCTCTTCTCGACCTCTTCGATCTCCCTGTAGATGCCCTCGAGCCTCTCTGCCTCCTCCTCGGCCTCCCTCTTCCTCGATAGAAGCATGCCTATCTCTTCCTCGAGCCTCTTGAACCTCGCCTTGGCGTCGTCATACTCCTTCCTCAGCTCCGATAGCTTCTCCACGTCCCTCTTGAGCTCGTCGACGGTCGACTCGCATCTGCCCTTGAGCATTTCGGCCCACTGGATCAGGGCCCTTGAGTTGTTGAAGCAGTTCTCAAGGTCGAGGGTCCCTATGATCCTGTCGAGGTACTCGGCCCTCCTCCTCCCGCTCTTCTCTATTATCTCCCTCAGCCTCCCCTGCCTTATGTACAGGGTCTCCGAGAAGAGTCTCCCGGATACGCCGAGCAGCTCCTCGACCTTCTTGGTGACTTCGTTGGCCCCTGTAATGAACCTTCCATCCGGGTAAACGAGCTTGGTGGAGGCGCTGTCGGTGTACGCCGTAACCCTGTCCTTTGATGCCCTAAGCCTGATGGTCCTCTGTATCACGTAGGTCTCACCCGAAAGCTCCAGCTTGAGCTCGACCTTGGCGTAATCCTTGTTCCTAGAAACGGCGTCGGCCAGGTTGTAGGGTAGCTCCCCGTAAAGGCCGTAAAGGATCGCATCTAGGAGGCTCGACTTCCCCGAGCCGTTCTCCCCGTAGATCACGTTTACGCCGGAAGTCAGCCTGAGCGGGGGATCCAGCCTTTCGAAGGGCCTCCAGTTTACCAACCTCACCTCAGAGATCGTTCACTATCACCTCCTTGGCCCCCTCTACGTCGTTCCTACTCAGGTACTCGAAAAGCCTGATGGCCAGCCTCGAAAGCCCCTTCCCCTCTTCTCCCAGGGCGGAGAAGTACTCCTCTATCGCCCTTTCCGGGGTTACCCTCCCCTCGATCCTCCCCACCGCTAGGGCCGATGGGTGCCGTAGCTCGTTCCTCGTCTTAAGCTTGAGCACGCTCCCCAGCGCCTTCCGAAAGGCCTTGAAGTCGAGATCGGAAGCCCTGCACCCCTCCTTCACGACCCCCCTTACGGTGACCACGACCAAGCTGCCAACTTCGTCGAACTCCGGGAGGATCTCGGTTATCTCTTCGCTCGCAACCCTAGGATCGATCTCTCCGTACTCGAATACCAGGTGGACGACCCTCCTCCCCTCCACCTCTACGGGCTCGACCCTGATGCCATCGTCGAGCTCCACCGCCAAGAAGCCCTTCCCCTTCTTGGCCTTGAAATTCCTCCTACCGCTCTCCATGTCGAAGATATGGGTCTCGGCATCGTCGATGTCCCAGTACTCTATGGAGCCGGGATAGTAGGCCGGGAACTCGGGGTGCTTGCAACGCTCGTGCACGTGGCCAAGGGCGAAGTAATCCACGTGCCCGAATACATCGTCGTAAAAGTATGCGGAGTGGACGAGCCAGGATCGGTCCTTGGACGAGACCTTGTCGAACGATTGGTGAAGCATCAGTATGTTGTGATCCGCCGATGGATCTATCGCCTTCTTCACGGATTCGAGCCTCTCCACCAGCTGGGCCTCGACGAGGCAACCGATCCCAAGTATCCTGGCCCTCTCCCTATCGGCCTTGAGATCCGTGTAGAACCTTTCCCCCTCCAGGTAGGTCAAGAGGCCTGCATCTTCGAGCAAGCTCAGGTAATTCCCACCCCTCTCGAAATGGCCGTCGTGGTTCCCCCTTATCGCCACTACGGGTATCCCAGCCCTCTTGAGCATCGACAGCCCTTTGAAAGCGCTCCTTACCGCCACGGCCGGGGGAGATCCGCAGTGAAACAGATCCCCCGAAATAAGGACGAACGAAAGATCCCTTTCGATTACCTCCTCCACGGCCTTCTCGAATGCCCTGTTGTAGTCTTCGAGCCTCTCGTAGAGCCCGTACTGGCGGTAGCCTAGGTGCAGATCGGCTAGATGTGCGAACTTCATCCTTCCGTCATAATGGTTAAGAGCGCTTAAGTAGGTTTCTCTGGGGCGAATATGTAATTACATGGCTTAATAAAGTATATACTTAATATATTTAAAAGATTAAAATATAACCAATTTTTACCCATCTTGCATGATACCGAAGGAGGCCCTCCTGGAGCTTGAAAGGGCCGTAGGGGAGCGGTGGGCCTTGAATGATCCGATCCAGCTGATTTCATACGAATCCGACGCCCTTTCGTTAACTAGGTCCACCCCCGATGTCGTCGTCCTACCGAAGGATGAGGATGAAGTGATCAAGGTGGTGAAGATCTGCAGGAAGTACGGGATTCCGATAACGCCGAGGGGATCCGGCACCGCCTTAAGTGGGAGCGCCATAGCCGTGAAGGGTGGGGTCCTACTCGTCTTTTCAAGGATGAACAGGTTCATCGAGCTCGACGAAGAGAACGGCGTCGCCGTGGTGGAGCCGGGAGTCCTCACGAAGGAAGTTTCGGATATCGCAAAGATGAGAGGTCTCAACATGTACTTCGCCCCCGATCCCGCAAGCTATGAGGTCAGCACGATAGCCGGAAACATAGCACACAACGCGGGCGGGCCTCACTGCCTCAAGCATGGGGTGGTGTCGAACTACCTCTTGGGGGCTAGGGTCGTCTTACCCGATGGCGAGGTTTACGAGGTCGGGGGGAAGGCCCTAGAGAGGCCGGGTTACGATCTCACCGGTCTGTTGCTAAGTTCGGAAGGGACGCTTGCGATAATAACGTCGGCGACGTTGAAGTTGTCGAAGGTTCCCGAGGGGACCAGGACGGTAATGGCGATATTCGACAGGATGGAGGATGCGGCCCAAGCGGTCTCCGATATAATAGCGTCTGGGATAATACCATCCGCCTTAGAGTTCATGGATCACCTCACCATAAAAGCTGTGGAGGAGAAGCTTAAGATCGGCTATCCCCTAGATGCCGAGGCCATACTGTTGATCGAGGTCGATGGCCTAAAAGACGGATTGGACGTCTTGGCCGATAGAATAGTCGAGATCTGCAAGAGGAACGGGGTTAGGGAGATCAAGAGGGCCAGGAGCGAGGAGGAGAGGGAGTTGCTCTGGAGGGGTAGGAGGGGGATAGCG
>JAGGXQ010000100.1 GCA_021162925.1 Nitrososphaerota archaeon | reverse complement strand
GGGGGACGTTAACTCCACCGATACGGCGCTCCTGAAGGGGGCGAGGCCGAAGATAGGCGAGCTCGACCTGCTCATAACCGAAAGCACCTACGCCCTCGAAGATCACCCCGACAGGAAGAAGACCGAGAAGGAGCTCGTATCCTTCCTCAAGGAGATCGTCGAGGGAGGTGGGACGGCTCTGGTCCCCGCCTTCGCGGTTGGAAGGGCCCAAGAGGTCGCTTGCATCTTGAAGAAGCACCGCTTCCCTTACAAGGTCTATATGGACGGGATGGCGCTCAAGGCGAACGAGATAATGATCAGGTACAAGGATCAACTTAGGGATCCGAAGCTCTTCCTCAGGGCCATGAGGGACACGGAGCCCGTCAGGTCTTGGGGCATGAGGAGGAGGATCGTGAAGGAGCCCTGCGTGATCATAGCCCCCGCTGGAATGCTATCCGGAGGCACGGCCGTATTCTACAACAGCGAGGTCGCCAAGAACCCGAAGAACGGCATCGCCATAGTCGCCTACCAGGTCCAGGGGACTCCTGGGAGGGCTCTGCTCGAAGAGAGGGTCGCCATAATAGGGGGGAGGCCCAGGAAGGTGAAGGCGAGGGTCGGGAGGTTCGACCTCTCGTCTCACAGCGGCAGGTCCCAGCTCCTAGAGCTCATCAGGGGCGTGAAGGGGAACCCGAAGGTCCTGACCGTCCACGGGGAGGAGGGGAACTGTGTGAACTTCGCGAAGGATATAAAAGAGACGTTCGGATTCGATGCCCACGCACCCACGGCGGGAGAAGTGGTAAAGCTTTAGAACTCCTTAATCGGGGCCTTCACTCCCTTGAGGATCTCGTTCGCCTCTTCTTCGTTGGTAACGTAGGTGTAAAGCAGCCTAGAGAGCCTCGCCTTCACCTTAACCTTCCCGCCCCTCCTAACGACCCTGACCTCCTTCGCCATGGGCAGGAGCCTTTCGAACTCCTCCCTGCTAGAAACGAGCCTCGGCATACCCTTAAGGGGACTAAATCCCCTCTAATAAGCTTACCTGGCCTTTTCGCCGAGTATCCTCTTTACCTTGGCCGCCAGCTCATCATACATATCCAGCAGGTCGTACCCCTCGAGCGAGTAATGGTACCTCTTCCCATCCTTCATCAGGATCATCGCGCTTACCGAATACCTCCTCTTCCCTTCGAGGTACTTCACGGTGGACTTGGCCTCTAGGAGGCCCGGAAAGGACTTCGCCAGGTTTCCCACGGCCCTCCTGAACTTTTCCTCGACGAGGCCGGCTTCGTAGGTATCCGGAAGCCCCGTTATGTAGACGGGCACCTCTTCACCTCCCTCCTCCCTGATGAGCTTCATGAAGTCCCTGTAGGTTATTATCCCCTGAAGCTCCTCCATCATCGTTACGAGCGAGTAGGAGCTGTTCCTGCTCTTCATGGTTTCATAGACTTCCTTAAGGGGGGTCCTGAGGCCGCATGTAAGCGGATCTTCGTCCATGAGCCCGCCGACGTCTATGTTGAGCCTCGACCTCTTGCCCGTTATTCCGGCGCTCATCTTCCCCCCTCCCTTTCCCTTCTCGGGCTGGGCCAGAACCTTGAAGACGATGTCGCTCGAGGTCAGGATCCCTTCTAGCTCCATCCCGTCGGTTACGGGGAGGTGGTCTATCCGCTTGCTCACCATCAGATTCCTTGCTTTGGCGACCTTGTCCTCCCTCCTCACGGTGATCGGCTCTGGGGTCATGAACTTCCTGGCCTCGATGGACGCCAGCTTCCCCTTCGAGAGCAGTTCCACGATCGACTTCACGCTTACGCAACCTAAAAGCTTCCCATCCTTTACAACGGGGACGGATCTTATCCTGTACTCCGACATCACCTTTGCGGCCTCTACGAGCCCGTCTTCTGGGCTTAGGTTCGGAACCCTCACCATGACTTCGGATAGCTTGGCCTTAAGGCTCCTCTTGCTCAAGACGCTCCTCAGGGTCACCATGGCGAACCGCTCCCCAACCTTCACGAACACCTCGTAGAGCCCCTTCTCCCTCATCCTCCCGACGACCGAGGCCGCGGTCTCGCTGGCCTCGACCCAATCGGCCTCCGAGATCAATTCCCCGACTTTTAATTCAAGCACGGCTATGTAGTGTCACGGATTTTAAAAAACCTTTAGTAGAGCACGGGCCTGAACCTAAGAGTTTTTCCCCTCTTCAGCCTTCCAAGTATCGCTATCGGCTCTCCGCAGTATTCGCACCTGTTGTGCTCGTCTAGGTGCCACTCGAGTATCTCATACCCATACCTCTTCACGACGACCCTCCCGCACCCGGGGCAGTAAGTATCCTCTAGAGGGTGGCCGGGCGTATTCCCCGTGTAGACGTAGTTGAGCCCCTCCTTCTTCGCCACCTCGTAGTGCTTCTCCAAGGTCTCTATCGGCGTGGGGGGCAGGTCCCTCACCAGGTAGTTGGGGTAAAACCTGAGGAAGTGAAGGGGGACGTTCGGCCCCAGGTTGTCGTATATCCATCTTGAGAGCTTCCTCGCACTCTCCAAGTCGTCCCCGACTTCCGGGACTACCAGATCCGTGATCTCTATATGGACGTTGGTCTTGTCCCTCAGCTCCAGGAGGGTCTGGAAGATCGGCTCCGGATCGAGTATCCCGACGTACTTCCTCAAGAACCCTTTCTCCCCGTTTCCCTTCAAGTCCACGGTTATACCGTCGAGGAAGCGCTTCAGCACGTCCACGGCTTCGGGGGTGGCATACCCGTTGGACACGAATACGTTGTACAGCCCCTTCCTCTTGGCGATCAGCCCGACGTCCTTGGCGAATTCGAGGAATATCAGCGGCTCGTTGTAGGTGTAGGCGATCCCATCGCACTCGTAGCTCAGGGCCAGATCCACGACCTCCTTCGGCTCCATATCTATGCCTTCGACCTTCCTCCTCTGGCTTATGTCGTAGTTCTGGCAGAATTTGCACATCCAGTTGCAACCGGTCGTAGCTATCGAGAAGGCGCTCGAACCCGGCATGAAGTGGC
>JAGGXQ010000033.1 GCA_021162925.1 Nitrososphaerota archaeon | reverse complement strand
CGATAGGTCCTTAGCAAGCTCCTCGTCCTCCAAATTTAAGGTGGCCTCGCCATCCCTCAAAGAGCCCCCGGCCTCCACGAACCCGGATAGGAAGGCCAGGATCACGCCCGGAGGGGACTTCGAGATCGCTTCGGGGACCCTGCCGACCTCCACGAGCCCCCCATCCGTGGCCAATCCGCCAGCCCCTCCCAAAGCGAGGCCCAAACGCCTCCCGAATTCCTCGTCGAGTAAGTGGCCACCTATCTTCCGATACTCGTTAAAGGGCCAATCCTTAAGGATCGAGCCATCCGGCGCTATAAGCAGGTCGCCTCTCTTCAGCTCCTCAGCCCTCTTCTCGACGACCTCCCCGCCCTCGAAGACCAAGAACGGATGCCAAGAGCTCGTCACCAGCCTGTTGCCATCCGACGTTACGATCGTGTAGGCGTCTTCCTCATTCAGCTCGTACCTCCAGAGGTGCGTAACCTCTCCTAACCTGAACCTCCTGCCCTCCTTGTCGTAGTAGAAGGTCTTTATCCCCCTCCCCCTCACGTCTATCAGCCAGGTATTCGGCCCAACCTGGATTTCATCCGAAGCGAATGAGGAGTAAAGCTCCTCTATCCTCTGCAGGCCGCGGTTGGTCGTGTAGACCCTGCTCCCCTCGGCTATGCACCCACCCCCGGTCTTGTGGATTATCGCCTGGGCCTTGAGGGCGTCGTATATGCTCTCTATGCTGTCCTCGACCGGTATGACGAAGCACGCGGATAATTGGCCTAGAGGGGTCCCGGCGTTCATAAGGGTCGGGGAGTTCGGGAGGAATTCGAGGGAGGTCATGAGCCTGTAGATCTCATTTTCGAACTCGTCGGCATCCGAGAGGTGGTAAAGCTCCCTATCGACGTTCGCTATCACCCTGGCGACCCTCCTGAACATCTGGGACGGCGTCTCCAAGATCCTCCCGTTCTCATCTCTCATCAGGTATCTCTTCTGGAGGACCTTGACGGCGTTGGTGCTGAGCTTCAGATCGTCCCTGACGCCCAAGAAATACTTCACGTCCCTTATCTTCGCCCTCTCGGCCCTGTAGAGGATGTATGCCTTCGCCACATCGGCCAGGCCGAACTCGATCAGGTCCCTCTCGACTATGTCTTGGACGTCCTCCACGCTGGGTATCTTATCCTTGAACTCGTCCTCGACCCTCTTGGTCACGCTGGTCGCTATCTTCCACGCGAGCTCGTAGTCCTCGACGCCCCTCACGGCCTTGAACGCCTTCATTATGGCGTTCGCTATCTTCTTCGGATCGAACTTCTCTAACCTACCGTCCCTCTTCCTTATCAGCTCCACGCCCATTTGGTAAAAATTATTTTACCGATGTAAATAGCTTTTTTGATCGAGGAGCATCCTTGCGACGTCCTTGACCCATTCCCCCGTCTCTTCGAGCTCCAGGAGCCTCTTCAGGTACTCCTCCCACTCCATCCCTCCATACGCCTCCTCCCACCTCGGGTAGGCCTCCTTCAGGTTCTTGAGGGCGAGCAGGTGGTATTCACAGAGCCCTTCATCCACAGCCTCCCTATGGCACAGCTTGCACTTCAAGCCCTATTCCTCTCGCAGTTCGGGTTTATGCAGAACTCCTTGGCCCACCTCCCTATCCTGAGCCTTATGACCGGCCAGCCACAGAGCTCGCAGGTCCCGATCGGCTCTATCTTACCCCTGCCTGGCAAGGGTGCGGTCGCCCTGCATCCGGTCTTGTAGTAGTTCGTGCAGCCCGCGAACCTCCCCTTCCTCGTCTTCACCACTATGAGCGTCCCCGTCTTGCATACGGGGCAGGGGCCCAGAGCCAGCCTGGAGAGCCTGCTCCTCCTATGCGCCTCGACCACCTTGGCCCCCACCTCGCTCTCCTTACCCTTTATGGACTTCAAGGCGGGGAGCAGGCCCTCGACCGCCTCCCTGATCACCTCCCTCCAATCCCTTTCGCCCGATTCTATCCCCGCGAGCTCCTCCTCTATCCTCCTAGTCATCTCGACCGAGAGGATCTCCGGCATGTATCCCTTCATCACCTCGTAGACCTCGAACCCTATGTCCGTGACCCTCATCCCCTTCTCGACGACGTAGCCCCTTTCTATGAGCGTCCTTATTATGTCGGCCCTGGTCGCCTTCGTCCCTATCCCCTCCTTCTCCATCAGGGATAGGAGGCTCGCCTTGTTGTACCTGGCAGGGGGCCCCTCGAACTTCTCCTCGACCTTGAGCTCCTTTACCAGAAGCTCGTCGCCCTCCTCCACATCGGGTAGCTCACCTTCCCCGAACTTCACGAACTTGTAGAACCTGAGCCACCCCTCCTCCAAGATCCTCCCCCCTCTCGTGACGAACTCGAACCCTAGCGCCTTAAAGCGGATCGATATGCTCTCCCTCACCACGGGATCGCAGAAGCACGCCAGAAACCTCCTCACGATAAGGTCGTAGATCCTGCGCTCTTGGGGGCTGAGCCCCTTCGGCTCCTCCCCGGTCGGGTAGATGGCCGGGTGGGCCGGGTCCTCCTTCTCCCCCTCCCTCGGCTTGAGCCTTCTCTTGAGCAGCTCCTTGGCATCCTCGTACCCCTTTATCTTGGAGAGCCTCTCTATTATCCTCCTGTAGCCTATGCTACTCGGCAGCTTCTGGCTCGACGTCCTAGGGTAGGATATGAGGGCCCTAAGGTAGAGCCTTTCGGCCATCCTCAGGGTCCTGCTCGGGTCCATGCCGAAGGCCCTGTAGGCCTCCTTCTGTAGGTCGCCGGTGTTGAAAGGGGTGGGCGGCGGTATCCTCGACCCAGAGGCCCTCTTCCTCGAAACTACACCCTTCGAGCCCTTCAGCCCCTTAAGCCTCTCAGCCACCTTCAAGTTCGGTACCTTTCGTGGGTATTCCGCCCAGAAGCCCTCCCCGTCCTTGACGGCGTAGGCCCTCGCCTTCCAGTAAGGGATCGGGACGTGCGCCCTGATCTCCTTCTCCCTCTCGACCAAGAAGCCCAAGGTCGGCCCCTGGACCCTGCCCGTGCTGAAGACCCTGTACTTCCCCTTCGCCCTGTAGTAGGCTTCGGAGAGCGCCCTAGACAGGTTGACGCCGTAGAGGAAGTCTATCAGGTGCCTCGTCCTCCCGGCTACCGCCATCTCCTTGCCAAGCCCTTCATCGAGCTTTGAGAACGCCTCCCTAAGCTCCTCCCTCGTAAGGGTCGAGAACTTCGCCCTCAAGTAGGAGCCGTGCTTCCCTCCACATGCGTACTTCAGCACGTTGTACCCTATGGTCTCCCCTTCTAGGTCGAAGTCGCACGCGTTCACGAACCCTTTCGCACCCCTAGAGAGCTCTTTTGCGAGCTCTATCCTCTCCTCCACACCCCTCCTCCCCTTCAGGGGCATCCACTCGACGTCCAAGACCGGGTAGACCCTCCTCTCGGCGGAGGGATCGGAGACGCCGTAGAGGTGCCCTAGGGCGGGGAAGATCACGTACTCCTCCCCCTTCCAGTTCAGCCTGTAAACCGTTACGCCGTTTACCACGCTCCTCTCACATCCGTCGGATAGGGCTAGGGCTATCCTCCTCGCAGCGTCGGGCTTTTCGCAGATGACCAAGACGTGCCCTTCGCTCATCCCTCCACCTTCCAAACGGTCCCCCTACTCGTATCCTCCAGTACGATGCCGAGCTCCTTCAACCTCCTCCTTATTTCATCCGCTTCTTCATACCTCCTCTCCCTCCTCAGCCCCTCCCTTACGTCTACCAGGAGCCTTAAGAGGCCCTCCAGGAGCCTTTCATCGACCCTCTCGCCGAACTCTATCCCAAGTATCGAAAGGAACTCTTCAAGGGTCGATAACACCCTCTCCCTTATCCCCTCTTCGACCTCCTCGTGCTTCGAGCAGTAGCGGTTGATCTCCCTAGTGAGCCCGAATAGGTGGGAGAGGGCCTTGGGGGTGTTGAAGTCGTCGTCCATGGACTCCAAGAAGCCCTCCCTCGCCCTATCCAAGGCGGCGAGGAGCTCCCTACCCCCGCTACCAGCCCTCAGGCTCTTCAAAGCGAAGTAGGAGTTCTTTATCCCATCGACCTTGGCCTTGGCCTCCCTCATCGCTTCGTCCGTGTAGTCCATCGGGCTCCTGTAGAGGGTCGAAACGAAGAACATCCTATGGGTGTTCTTGTCGTACCTCTTCATCGAATCCCTGATGGTTATGAAGTTCCCGAGGGACTTCGACATCTTCTCCCCGTTCACGTAGAGGATGCCGGTATGGACCCAGTACTTGACCAAGGGGGATACGCCCGTGTACGCCTCGGCTTGGGCTATCTCCGCTTCGTGGTGGGGGAAGATGAGCTCTATCGCCCCTCCGTGTATGTCGTATTGGGGGCCGAAGTAGGTGAGGGTTATCGCCGTATCCTCTATGTGCCAGCCGGGCCTTCCGGGGCCGAACGGCGAGTCCCAGCTCGGCTCCCCTTCCTTCGACCTCTTCCAGAGGGCGAAGTCCCCAGGGTTCCTCTTCGTCGGATCGACCTCTATCCTGTGGACCACCAGCTCCTTGGGGTTCTGGTGGGACAGCCTCCCATACCTGGGGAACTTGGTTACGTCGTAGTAAACGCCGGTCTCGGTCACGTACGCGTAGCCCTTTTCCAACAGGCCCTCTATCTGCTCGATCATCTCGTCGATGTGCTCGGTGGCCCTGGCGTAAAGGTTCACGGCGTCTACGCCCAGGGAGGCCATGTCCCTGTAGAACTCGACCTCGAACTCCCTCGCGACATCCAGAGGCCCCTTCCCTAACTCCCTCGCCCTCCTGATTATCTTGTCGTCCAGGTCGGTTATGTTCATGATGTAAAAGACCGAGTAGCCCCTGTACCTCAGGTACTTGGCTATCACGTCGTAGGCGACGTAGGTCCTGGCGTGGCCCAGGTGCGAGTAGTCGTAGACCGTGGGGCCGCAGACGAACATTTGAACCCTGTTCCCGTGTATGGGAACGAACTCCTCCTTCCTGCCGCTCATCGTGTTGAATACCCTTAAGGCCACAACCGAGCTTCACGGATCGGCTATTTAACCTTAAAGGGTACGAAGCCTCTGGGAACGAAATCACTCCCTAAATCTCACGTTCGTCAACTTCCTGCCTTCCGCAACGATCTCCTCTATCTCCTCCCTGCTGAAGGGCGTTAGGGCCTTACCGCCTACGAGCTCGTTCATGACCCTTAAGTTTTGTAGGTAGTAAGCCTTGGCACCCTTCAGGGCCCTGCAGATCTCCAATATGTCTTCGACCGAATGGTATTCCTTTACCAAGGTCGTTCTAAACTCGTAATCGACTTCCGACCTTAAGAGGACCTTTATGCTTTCCTTTACGTTTTCGAACATCTCCTCCGTTAACACGTCCCCCGTTATCTCCCGATACTTCTCGAACTCCAAGGCCGTCTTTACGTCCATCTCGACGTAATCGACGAGCCTTTCTTCTATCAACCCCTCCAGCATATCCGGATTGGTGCCGTTGGTTTCAAGGGCGACGAGGAAGCCCATCCTCTTGATCCTCTCCATAAAAGACGGGAGTTCTCGGTGGATCGTCGGCTCCCCGCCCGTTATGACGACCGCATCGTTCAGGCCTTTATTCCTTTCGAGGAAGGAAAAGATTTCGCCCTCCGGCACCTCTTTCAAATCCCTTATCCTTTCGGGGAGGACGAGCTGGGGGACGTAGCAGTAACCGCATCTGAGGTTGCATCCTATGGTAAACACTATGCAGGATATCTTGCCCGGATAATCCACCAGGCTTAACTTTTGAAACCCGCCGATCCTCACTCGATTCACCCAAACGCCCTGTCGAACATCTTGCGCTGTTTGAACTCCTCCTGCTTTCCAGGGTTGTACTGATCGACCGGCCTCAGATAGCCCACGACCCTCGAATAGACCTCCGTCTTTCCCCCGCAGATCGGGCACTTCCAATGCTCCCCTGGAATGTAGCCGTGGACCGGGCAGACGCTGAACGTCGGGGTGATGCTGATGTAAGGCAATCTGAAGTTCTCGAACACCTTCCTCACCAGGGCCATCACCCCGTCCGCCCTCACCCTTTCCCCAAGCCATATGTGAACGACCGTTCCGCCCGTATACCTGACCTGGAGGGGGTCCTGGTGCCTCAACAGCTCCCAAAGGTCGTCAGTGAAATAGACCGGGAGCCACGTGGAATTCGTGTAGTAAGGGGCCGCATTCCTCTCCCTCACCTCTTTTTCATTCGCGACCACTATGTCGGGGTACCTGCTCTTGTCGATCCTCGCGAGTCGGTAGCTCGTACCCTCGGCCGGGGTAGCCTCCAGGTTGTAGATGTTCCCGGTTTCTTGCTGGAAGTCGGCAAGCTTTTCGCGCATGAAGTCCAGGACTTTGATCGCGAACCTATGGCCTTCCTTTTCTCCTATGCTACACCCTAGGAAGTTCAGGCAGGCCTCGTTCATCCCGACCAGGCCGATCGTGCTGAAGTGGTTCTTCCAGAACTCGCCGAAAGCCTTCTTTATGTTTCTTAAATAGAACTTTGAGTAGGGATAGAGGCCTTTATCCGCAAACTCTTCCAAAGTTTTCCGTTTTAATTCTAAAGATTCTTTCGCAAGCTCCATAAGCCTCCCCAGCCTTTCAAAGAACTCGCCTTCATCCCTAGAGAGGAAGCCTATCCTCGGCATGTTAATGGTGACCACGCCTATCGAACCCGTCAGGGGGTTCGATCCGAAAAATCCCCCTCCCCTCTTCTTCAGCTCCCTTTCGTCGATCCTGAGCCTACAGCACATGCTACGCACATCCTCCGGCTTCATGTCGGAATTGATGAAGTTCGCAAAATACGGGATTCCGTACTTGGCCGAAGTCTCGAAAACCTTCTCGGTAACCTCGCTTTCCCAATCGAAGTCCTTCGTTACGTTTATGGTCGGGATCGGGAAAGAGAACACCCTCCCCACCCCATCGCCTTCGAGCATGACCTCGGCCAAAGCCTTGTTGAAGATGTCCATCTCTTCCTGGAAGTCTCCGTGTACTTCATCCGTGGGCTCTCCTCCGACGATCACGGGTTCGTTCTCCATGAACTTCGGGACCTTCAAGTCGAGCGTTATGTTGCTGAACGGGCACTGGAAGCCCACCCTAGTGGGGACGTTCATGTTGAACATGAACTCCTGTAAAGCCTGCTTGACCTCCTTGTACTCAAGCCCGTCGAACCTTATGAAGGGCGCCAGATAGGTATCGAAGTTGCTGAAAGCCTG
>JAGGXQ010000134.1 GCA_021162925.1 Nitrososphaerota archaeon | reverse complement strand
CTTCTCGATCTCCTCTTCCTTATCCTATTAAGGACTTCGTCGTATAGGCGCCTGAGCAGCTCCTTCCTGTCCTCCATGAGGACCAGGTCGCTGTATCCCGAAAGGATCAGGGAGTGGGTGAAAGGAGAGGGCAGGTCGGAGGTCGGGCAGATCACGAACCTCCTCCTCCCCTCCTCGATATCCCTTAAGACCTTCTCAGCCATCTTGACGTCCATCAGGTCCTCGACTATCTCCCTGTAGGTCTCCTTCAGGACCGGGAAGCCTTCGAGCCTCTTCGACAGCTCCAGGAGCATCTGGGCGTTCACCTGCTGCCTCCCGACCTTTATCTCATGTCCCTTGTAGTTCCTCAGGATCATCAGGCTCCTGGTCGCGCAGTGCCTGAACCTCCTCCTCACCATCTCCGTGTTCTTCACCGCCTTCACCAGCTCCTCCCTGAGGTTGTAGCTCTTGATCATGTCGAGGAGCTCCCTTAGGTCGAAGCGGCTCCTCCTGGGGACGGTGAGCATGAAGCCGGAGTCGCTGACCGTCACCATAACGGTCCCCTTGGTGAGCTTGGTCAGGGCGTAGGCGTAAGCTCTGGAGAGGGCGTCGTTCACCCTCCTCCCGAAGACGCAGTTGAATATCAGGTTCCTCCTCCCGCCCTCGACGTAGTCCTCGACGACTATGTTTTCGTTGTCCGGCATATCCTCGACCCCCAAGGACTTCAGGAACTCGTACTCCGCCTTCATGTATCCCAGGATGGCCCTGGAGGCGTAGTCGTCGCAGTACCCCTCGCCCTTTATGAACTCGATTATATCCTTGGCCCTGACCCTCCTCCCCAGCATCTTGAATACCTCCTTCCTGAACCTCCCTATCGCCTCCCCCAGGTCGAAGCTCAGGGGGAGCATCTCGCTGAACCAGGATGGAACGGTGGGCTTTTCGTGCTCGACCCTGCTCACATAAGCTCTGAACCCGTCGGCGTACTCGAACCTGTAGGTCTTTCCGCCCAGGATGAATACATCTCCGTAGCCGAGCCTCTCAAGGAACTCCTCCTCTATCGAACCGACCCTCCTCCCCTCGACCGTGTAGACCTTGACCGATACCTCGTCGGGTATGGTCCCTATGTTGGTCGAGTATATGACCCTGAGCAGGGAACCCCTCCTCCCGAAGACCCCATCCTTTGGGTCGAACCATATCTTCCCGTAGACCCTGTAGTCCTCCAGGCTCCTGTACTGGCCGCTCAGGTACTTTATTACGCTCATGAAGTCCTCGAACTTCAGGTTCCTGTAGCAGTAGCTCCTCCTCACCAACCTGTAGGCCTCGTCGACCTTCCACTTCCCCTCGACCGCCATCCCTACCAGGTGCTGGGCGAGCACGTCCAGGCAGTTTTCGGGTATGTAGACCCTGTCGAGCTTCCCCTTCATCGCCTCCCTGACCATCACGGCGTCCTCGACCAGGTCGTCGAGCTCCAGGGCCATGAGCACGCCCTTTGAAACCTTGTCCAGAGCGTGCCCCGATCTGCCGACCCTCTGTATGCACCTGGAGATCGACTTCGGGGACCCTATCTGGACGACCAGGTCTATGCTCCCTATGTCTATCCCAAGCTCCAGGCTCGTGCTGCTGTTCTTGCAGAGGAAGCCGTTTATCACGTAGTTGCCGCCATCCACGTCGACCAGGCTGTAGATCCTGTCGAGCCTTATCCTCTCCTTGCACTTCACCTCGTCCCAATCCAAACCGCCACCTCTCACCACGGCAACCCTGTCCCCCTCCGAGAGCCTCTCCGCCTCGATCCACCTCGGCCCATCCTCGACGAGGAACCTGTGCTCCGGGGTGCACTTTATCGACGCCCCTCCAGCCGTAGATATCCTGTATCCGTAGCCGTGGTAATCGTCGGAAAACAAATCCTTGAAGCCCTGGTATTCGAGCCTGCCGCCGTTCAGCCCCAGGACCCTCATCCCTTTCTTCACATCCTTGATCTTGACCCATCCCCTATCGGTGAGCACCTCTTCATCGCCGCTCACGCAGACCACGACCTTCATCCTCCCTTCCTTCAGGCCGTCCTCTACCCCTTTCCTGAGCTCCCTAGATAGGGAGCTGTGATGTGCGGCGAGCTTGTCGCCATCCACCACCTTCAGCTTCGAGAGGTGGTAGACCACGCGCTCGGTCCCCGACCTGGTGTTCGTGAACACAAGCGTCGTTCTGTGCTTCTTGACCAGCTCGCTGAGCTTCTTGTACATCCGCTTCGATGCGTATCCAGCGCTGGTATGAATTAGGTCGGCTACGGGTGATGTAACCAGCATCTCGACCGGCTTCACGAACCTGGTGTCGGCGATCACGCAGTCCCTCTCCTTCCCGTCTTCATAGCCCACCAGGAACTTCGCGACCTCCTCCAAAGGATGAATCGTGGCGGAGAGGCCTATCCTGACGAACCTTTCATAAGAAAGCCTCTGGAGCCTTTCGAGGCTAAGGGTCAGGTGGACGCCCCTCTTCGAGCTGCATAGCTCGTGTATCTCGTCGACTATCACCCACTTCACCCACCTGAACTTCTCCCTGAACTTCGGGGCTACCAGGATTATGGCGAGGCTTTCAGGGGTCGTTATGAGTATGTGGGGCGGCTTCCTTAGCATCCTGCTCCTCTCGCTCTGGGTCGTATCCCCGGTCCTTACGGCGACCCTTATCTCTGGGAGGCTGAGGCCCTTTTGCTTCGCCAGCTCCCTTATCTCGTTGAGCGGGACCATGAGGTTCTTGTAGATGTCGTTGTTCAGGGAGCGGAGGGGGCTCACGTAGACGCAGTAAACCCTGTCCTCTAGCTTGCCCTCCCTCGCAAGGGAGACCAGCTCGCTTATTATGCTTATGAACGCGGATAGGGTCTTCCCCGAACCCGTCGGGGCGGCGACGAGCACGTTCCTCCCCTCGTGTATGTTCACTATCGCATACCTTTGTGGTGGTGTGAGGTCTGGGAACTTTGAGAACCACTCGGAGACCAGAGGGTCGAGTATCGAAAGGACTTCCTCCTTGCTATACTCCCTCAAAGCAACCGTTATCGCCATTACCCTAGCCTCCCCTGCCCCGGCACCAAGGGCTTGGCTTCGAAGCCGAGCCTCCTTAAGTGCCTGGCGAACTCGACCGAGTATCCGTAGACCGTATATACCTCTTCCGGTTCGCATCTTTTAACGAACTCGACGAGCTCGTTAAAGTCGGGGTGATCGCTGAGGGGGAAGGCGTAGTCCAGCTTCATCGCGTACCTGTAGCCCTCTTTGACCGCCCAGCCGGAGAACCCGATGGTGACGGCGCCGTAATCCCTCTTCATCCTCGCAACCCAAGGGTTCCTCCCGCTCATAAGGGGTGCGAACAGGATCCAAGGCCCCATGTTCAACCTCCCCTTCCTCTCCGCTTCCTGATAGGGCTCTAGATCAGGCAGCCTTATCCCAAACTTCTTGTAAACCTCGTTGTACTTCAGGACGGTCGGGTGGGCGTAGCCGGGCCCCCATTTTGAGAAGAGGCTCATCAGGACCTGGGCCTTTCCGAGGGGATAGCCCATCAGGATGACGGGGACGCCCTTCGAGTAAAGCTCGGATATGAGCGAGTTGACCTTGTGCAGCAGCTCCTTTAAAGGGGGGAAGACGTAATCCTCCCTCCCATAGGTCGCCTCGACTATGAGCCTCCTACACTTGACGGGTCTGGCCCCGCCCATGAAAGCCCTAGGCCTCCCCCCTAGATCCCCGGTGAAGTAGGTTTCGTCCACCAAAAGCCCTCTGGAGCCGAGTATATGCCCCGTCTCCACCAGTCTAACTCCATCGAGCTCGGCGGGCTCTAGCTCGATCCCCCTAGCCTTGGCCAAGGCTAGGGTCTCTTCAGAAGCTATCGCCTTGCACCTTTTCCTCGGCAGGTGATCCGAATGGGCGTGAGATACGAAGGCGAGATCGAACTCCGAGCATCCCCTAGGGTCCAGGCCTATCCTGACCCCCCTGTAGAGGAGGGAAAGCCCGCCGCTGCTCTCCAGAAGCTCCGCCACCGATACGTCGATCCCAAAGGGGGTTTTAAGGATACCCTTGGGAAAGGTTATATCCTCTCTCCCGGATCACCGTTGGAATGAAGGTAAAGCTCGGGCTCATAGGGAAGACGAACACGGGCAAGACCACCTTCTTCAACTCCTCGACCATGCAGTCGGCCGAGGTATCTACCTATCCGTTCACCACGAAGAAGCCTAACGTCGGGACCGCTTACGCAGTCGTCCTGTGCGTGTGCAGGGAGTTCGGCGTGAAGGACAACCCCAGGAACTCGAAGTGCATAGATGGGTGGAGGTTCATACCGATAGAGCTGATAGACCTGCCCGGCCTGATAAAGGGGGCGCATGCGGGCAAGGGGCTGGGGAACCAGTTCTTGGCGGTGGCGGCCCAGTCCGACGCCCTGACCCACGTGGTAGACGCTTCCGGCAGCATAGACGTGAACGGATACCTGACCGAGCCGGGAACCGGAGACCCCGTAGCCGATATCGCCGACATAGAGGAGGAGCTGGTCATGTGGTACCTGAAGATGCTCGAGGGAAACCTCGACAAGATGGTCAGGGAGATAAAGAGGGGGAAGGGGATGGTGAACGCGATGGGTGGGATATTCGCGGGGATAGGGGTCAAGCCCTTCCACATCAAGATGGCCTTGGAAAAGAGCGGCCTGACGGACAAAGATCTGGAGAACTGGGACTTCGAGGAGAAGAAGGAGTTCTGCTGGAACCTGAGGGACATATCGAAGCCGACGCTCATAGTCGCCAACAAGATGGACCTACCTACTGCCTATGAGAACTTCAAGAGGATCAGGGATGCCTACCCGGATTACATAGTGGTCCCCGCGAGCGCGGAGGCGGAGCTGACGCTCAGGAAGGCCGAGAGCAAGGGGTTCATAAGGTACCTCCCAGGGGAGGAGAGGTTCGAGATAATAGACTCGACCAAGCTCACGGAGAAGCAAAGGTGGGCGCTCGAATTCATAAAGAGGACGATCCTCAGGGAGTACATGAGGACCGGGGTTCAATTCGCGATAAACGTGGCGGTCTTCAAGCTGCTGAGGATGAACGTCGTCTACCCCGTATACGATCCCTCCAAGCTTACGGACAAGAAGGGGAACGTTCTGCCGGATGCGATCCTGATGCCCGTAGGCTCTACGGTCAAGGATCTTGCCATGGAGATACACTCGGAGCTCGCCAAGGGCCTCCTCTACGCCATAGATGCAAGAACGGGCCTCAGGCTCCCCTCGAACTACCAGCTCAAGGATCGGGACGTGCTCAGCATAGTGTCTACGACGAAGAGGGTCTGATCCTAGAGAGGGATACTTCGTCTATGCTCCTCACCGAAACCCCGCTGTCGGATATGGCATCCATCATCTTATCGAAGTCTATGTCGTTCCCGCTTATCATTATCTTCACGGTCTCGGTCTTCACGTCGACCTCGGTTACGATCACGCTCACCTCCTCGACTCCATCGAGCTCGCATATGGACTTCGATAGATCCATTATCGATACCTCCCTAGGCTTCAGAGCGTCTATCACTAGGCGCTTGATGTACACGCAGGGCTTTACGAATGCAACGTTTAAAAGATTTAAGCTCGAAGGCGATCCTAGAGCCGTTGAGTAGGTTCAGGGACTACATACGGATCTCCAAGGTAGGGGGTCTGGCCAGGAGGTACTTTATAATGAACGGATTCGACGGGGCGCTGACCACCCTAGGGGTGGTTCTAGGTAGCTGGTTCGGCGGCGTCCAAGATCCCAGGGTCGTATTCGGCTTAGGCCTAAGCACCGGCATCGCGATGGCGGTATCCGGGGCCTGGGGGGCCATGATCTCGGAGAGGGCCGAAAGACTGAAGAGCAAAAAGGATCTGGAAAAGGCGCTCTTCACCAAATTGGATGGCAGCGTGATAGATAAGGCTTCGAACTTCGCCATAATACTGGTGTCGCTCATAGACGCCATTTCGCCCCTGGCCTTCTCCCTGGCGATCTTGGCACCCTACGCCCTATCCGGGATGGGCACGCTTTCCATCTCCGAAGCCTTCCAGGCGTCGATGGTGGTGGGGGGGATCTGCCTCTTCGGCCTCGGCTTCTTCCTAGGTAGGACTTCGAAGGAGAACCCGATACTCCACGGCCTCCTAATGCTGCTGGCCGGGGTGCTGCTCTCCCTGATAATCCTGCTGATAGGGAGTCCGGTTTAAAAATTGGGGGAGGTCCTTACTTCCCCGTGATCCTGAAGACCTTTGTGCCGCAGTAGGGGCAGACCCCTTTGATCGCCTTCCTGCCGTTCTTCAGCGTCACCTCTGTAGGGTTCTTTATCTCCACCTTCTTCCTACATTTGACGCAGTACGCCTCCACCATTTCCTTTATCCCTTTCCGCCTCAATATTTAAATTTATGGCATTACTTCTCCCCGACTTCTTCAAAAAGACTTTAAGAATTACATTAATTTTAAGGTTTTGATGATATTTTAGCACAGCATCGGGCTATTTTGGTTTAATCACATAAGGTTTATATTAAGCTCTCGGAAAGATAGGTGGAGGTGTAAGGATGGCCGAGAGGAGGCTCGTGGTCGACTTTAGAGAGATCGGCATGGAAGACGTCCCTCTGGTCGGCGGTAAGAACGCAAGCCTAGGGGAGATGATAAAGGCCGGGGTCCCGGTCCCGCCCGGCTTCGCCGTCACAGCCGAGGCCTACAGGTACCACTTGGAGAGGAACGGGCTCGTGGAAAAGATCAGGGGGTTGCTTGAGGGACTAGATCCGAGCGAGACCGACGATCTGATCGAAAGGACCAAGAAGATAAGGGAGCTCATAGAAGGGGCCGAGCTCCCTGAAGACCTGAAGGAGATGATAGCGGCGAGCTACAAGAGGCTTTGCGAAGAGGTCGGGATCGACGACGTAGAGGTCGCGGTCAGGAGCAGCGCTACTGCAGAGGACCTGCCGACCGCCAGCTTCGCCGGCCAGCAGGAGACCTACCTTTACGTCAGGGGGGTAGACGACGTTTTAAAGTACGTTAAGAAGTGCTTCTCTTCGGCCTTCACCCCTAGGGTCACCTTTTACAGGGAGGAGAAGGGGTTCGACCATATGAAGGTCGCCTTGAGCGTCGGCGTCCAGAAGATGGTGAACGCCAAAGCTGCTGGCGTCATGTTCACGCTCAACCCCGTCAATGGGGATAGGGACGTCGTCGTCATAGAGGGGGCCTGGGGCGTGGGCGAAGGAGTCGTAGCGGGCAAGGTGACCCCAGATAGGTTCGTGGTCGATAAGCGGACCATGAAGATCGTGGATAGGAGCATAGCCGAAAAGCCGATCATGATCGTTAGAAAGGGATCGGGAGAAACCGAAGAGGTGGAGGTCCCGAAGGACCTTTCCAGCTCCCCCTGCCTAACCGACGAGCAGGTCAAGGAGCTCGCCGGGTACGGCATAAAGATCGAGGACCACTACAAGAGGCCCATGGACATAGAGTGGGCCTTGGACGGCGATACGGACAGGCTGTACATAGTCCAGGCCAGGCCCGAAACGGTCTGGAGCCAGAAGGCGGCCAAACCGAAAGAGGAGGCAGCTCCGGAGAAGGCCGAGATAATCCTCAGGGGGATACCGGCTTCGCCCGGAAGGGCTTCGGGGAGGGCGAGGGTCCTTCTAGACGTTTCGAAGATCGGCGAGTTCCAGGACGGGGAGGTGCTGGTTACCGACATGACCAACCCGGACTGGGTCCCGGCCATGAGGAAGGCAGTTGCCATAGTCACGAACAGCGGAGGCATAACCTCCCATGCTGCGATAGTTTCTAGGGAGCTCGGGGTCCCCGCGGTAGTTGGGACTAAAAAGGCGACCGAGGTCATAAAGACCGGGGACCTGATAACGGTAGACGGTTCGTTGGGGGTCATATACAGGGGCGAGCTCAAAGAGGAGGAGAGGCCCGTTGCGGTAGCGGCCCCAGTCTCAAAGCCCGCACCTCCGATAACCGGAACCAAGATACTCATGAACCTGGGGGAGCCCGACAAGATATACGACTACAAGGACCTGCCCTTCGAGGGGATAGGCCTGATGAGGATAGAGTTCATATTCGCGGATTGGATAGCCTACCACCCGCTTGCGCTCATAGAGGAGAAGAGGGAGGACTTCTTCGTAGACAAGCTGGCCGAGGGGATAGCCATGGTCGCCCAGGCCATATACCCGAGGTTCGTGGTCGTGAGGTTCAGCGACTTCAAGACCAACGAGTACGCGAAGCTGAAGAACGGGGAGAGGTTCGAGCCGAAGGAATCCAACCCCATGATAGGCTGGAGGGGCGTATCGAGGTACATATCGCCCCAGTACGCACCTGCCTTCAGGCTGGAATGCAGGGCGGTCAGGAAGGTCAGGGAGGAGATGGGATTGAAGAACGTATGGGTCATGCTACCGTTCGTCAGGACGACCTGGGAGGTGGAGAAGGCGCTCGCCATCATGAAGGAGGAGGGGCTTGAGAGGTCCAGGGACTTCAAGGTTTGGCTGATGGCCGAGACGCCGAGCATCGTGTTGCTGGCCGACGAGTTCTCGAAGCTCGACATAGACGGCTACTCCATAGGGTCCAACGACCTCACCCAAGGGGTTCTGATGGCGGACAGGGACTCCGGGTTGCTGGCTGATATGGGATACTTCGATGAGAGGGACCCCGCGGTCAAGAGGGCGATAGAGATGCTGATAAAGGTCGCCCACAAGTACGGGAAGACCGTAAGCATATGCGGCCAGGCACCATCCGTCTACCCCGAGTTCACGGAGTTCCTGGTCAGGACGGGGATAGACAGCATATCCGTGAACCCCGACGTCGTCGAGGCGACCAGGGAGCTGGTGGCGAGCGTGGAGCGCAAGATACTGCTCGAGAGGACGGCAGCGATCCTCGACAAGCTGAACGAAGGCTAGCCCTCAAGCTCCTGTATGAGGGCGAGGACCATCCAAGGGAGTATGGCCGTGGCTTCACCGAATATGTTCGCCCTTTTGGCCTTCGGCTTCACCTTACCCCAGGATATGGCCTCCCTGGTCCTGGCACCGCTCAGGCTCCCATCCTCCTCCACGGCCGTCGTTATGTAAACCGCGTAATCGAGCCCATCCTTGAACTGGTTCCACCAGATCGTATGATGCTTCGATATCCCTCCACCTACGATCAGGGCACCGCTCCTCTCGGCCCCGAACACCTTCTCGGCCAGCAGGTCCTCGTCCTTGGAGAGGTCTATCTTGAAGTCCCTGTGCCTTTGAGAGAAGAGCCAGAGCTGGCTCCCTAGGGCCCCGTCGTATATCCCAGGCACGACGACGGGTATCCCGTTCTCCCTGCACCAGTAAAGGAAAGATCCCTCGTCGGTAAGCCCTCCAAGGAGCTCGCAGATCTCATAGCTCCCGTACACCTTCTTCCGCTCGTAGATCTCCTCTAGGAAGGGCTGGATTCGCCTCTCAAGAGCCGGGCCGTAGTCCTCGACCTTCACGAGCACGCTACCTATCCTGTGGTATCCCTTCTCGTAAAGCTCGACGTCGTCGAGCATGAAGTCCCCCTTGTAGTAGCTCCCCCAACTCCTGCACAGGTCGTGATCTAGGGTCCCACAGGTCGTTATGACGACGTCGAAGAGCTTCCTCTTCACGAGCTCGACGAGCACCCCCCTCAGGCCCGTGGCCATGACCGATGCGGGGAATGAGAGGAACCTGAGGCAATCCTCGTCCTTCACCATCTCCTTGAGGATCTCGTACCCCTCGGCCATGTACCTGCCGACGAACCCTCCCATCTCCTTCATCTCACAAACCAGTTCCTTTGCCGACATCTCGGGCCTTAGCCTTAGGTCCCTTACCTCATCCATACGAGGGCTAATAGTAAGTCCCTAAAAACTTTAGTGCCCTGTCCGCTATATCCGAGGGCATTCCGAGGTCCTTTACGATGAGCCTGTGGGCTATCTCCGATCCGTACCTCTCCGCGAGCTTCATCATCAGCTTCTTCGATATCTCGTTCTTCTCCCATGGATAGACTATCCACCCGTTGAAGTCGCTCACGTAGTAATCCGGTATGAAGGAGCTCCTCGGCTTTATGTGAAGGGTGGCGGTCCTGAGCTCCTTCGGCTTCTTCGGCTTCACCAGCTTCTCCACGGAGAACTTCAGGCTAGCCCCGCTGTCCGCTACGTCGTCCACCAGGAGGACTTTGTATTCCTTGAGGTAGCCTTTGGGGAGGTTCTGGTAGACCTTGAACTCGCCCCTCTTCCCGATGTCGGTATAGGACCTTATCCCTATCGTCCTGACCTCGTATATGTCGAGCCTGTCGCTCAGCAGGTGGGCGACGGTCGCCCCTCCCCTTTCGAGCCCTATGAGCATGTCGGGCTCGTAGTTCGACTCGACCTTCGTTGCGAGCTTATCCACGAGCCTTTCGACATCGTCCCAAGTCAACACCAAGTACTGGACGTCGGCCAGCCATACAATCTTCATTCTAGGACGTAGTCGTGATACGGTAATTAAAACTTTCGAAAACGCTCAACTTTTTAATCCGACGCTCCGATCCGCCGTGTGGATCTGGTAGAGGTGGACGACTCGTTCGTGTTCAAGGCGATGGGGGTAGGCGGGCGAGTGGGATCCGTCGGCGTGGTTGGGGGATGTGGCATCTATCACGGTGCCCCCGTGCTCGCATCCCTGGCCGCCTACAGGACCGGGGCTAGAGTGGTCTACACGGCGGTTCCGAGATCTATATCGGACTCGGTAAGGGCTAGCTCCCCAGAGCTCTTGGTCATACCACTCCCGGACGAGAAGCTGACCAGGGGTTGCGCCACGAGGCTCTTGAAGTGGATGCCTACGGTCGATTCCCTGGCGGTGGGGGTCGGGATGAAGAGGCAGAGGTTGGAAGGCCTGCTCCTGCTGGTCAGGGAGGCCCGGAGGAGGGGGATGAGGCTGGTCTTGGAGGGGTCCGCGATCCTCCCAGAAGTGATCGGGTCGGCCGAGGGCTCGATCGTGATAACCGACGGATCGGGGTTCCGAGCGCTCTTCGGCGCCGAAGCCGAGCTGGAGGCCGTGAGGAAAGCGGCGAAGGAGCACTCCATCACCATCCTCTTGGTGAAGGGTTGCGCGGTGGTGAGCGACGGGGAGAGGACTTCCATCTGCAGGCCCTGGAACCCCGGCATGGACGTATGGGGGATCAGGAGCGTCTTAGCGGGGTCGGTGGCGGCGATGCTCTCCAGGTCCAACGATCCCTTCTTGGCGGCCTCCTCGGCTCCCTACGTCTTGGGCCTGGCGGGGGAGCTCGCCTATGAAAGGAAGGGCCTTCACCTACTCGCAACCGACCTGATAGAAAAGCTCCCAGACGCCCTGAGGAGGTTCGATCGGGTGGTTGAGGGCCGAAGATAGGTTCAGGAGGATCTATCCGGGTTGCAGTAGGAGGGAGATAAGGGACCTGGTCGAGGCGATAAAGGGGGACAAATATTGGAGGGTCGATCCCAAGGTGAGGGACGTGATATACGTCGTAGCCCTCACCAGGGCCAGATACCCGGAGAGGGGCGCCTTCAGGGCCAGGGCTACCCACGTCAAGAGCGTGCTCGTCGATCCCAGGGTTGCGAGGTACTGCCGAAAGGGCAGGGTGCTTGTAGTTGCGAATGGATATGCGAGGCACGTGCTCACCTGGTCTGCCTTCCTTAGGCTTATGAAGATGGATTCGGAAAGGGTCTTGAAGGCGATCTTCGACGGAACCCTCCCCCCTTTTACGAATTCGAAGATACTCGGCGCGATCAAGGGCAAGCTAGGTTGACAAGAACCGCTAATTCCCCCTTTCTGAAACCTTTTATACGTTTGTTTACACCCGAGCGGGCGTGGAGGCAAAATACCTGCTGAAGGTCTACGAGAGGGAAAAGGCGCTTAGGATACCGAAGGAGGCCAAGACCGAGCTCAAGGGCCTCCCCGTCGGGAGGAAGCTGATGGCGAAGATGAAGAGGGAGGTCGTTTACTGCCCGCTCAGGAGGAAGGAGGTCCCCTTCCTGGTGTGCTTCACGTGTCCAAACTTCATATCCAGGGTCAGGGGAGAGATAAGGTGCGCAGGCCTCCCCTTGACCTCATAGCTCCTTCACCATATAGGGTCCCAGCCTCCTGTATCCTAGCTTCCTGTAGTACTCCCTAGTGCCGACAGCACTTATTACGACGACCCTCTTCACGTCGAATTCCTCCTTCGATATGCGCTCCGCTTCCTTCATCAGTAAAGCTCCATACCCCCTGTGCTGCCAGCCATCTCCCCTCTCCCCTATCGGGACCACCTCCCCGTAGACCCTCAACTCCCTCACTATGCTCGAGCGCTTCTCCCTTATCTCGGGCCTGTGTGCCTCTTCCGACGGTATCCTGAGCCTCACCATACCTATGAGCGCGTCTATCTCGGGGGCCTCGTAGGATAGGAAGAGCTCGATGCCCTTAGATGCCCTATATTCCTCCCTCATCAGCCTGAACCTATCGGGATCGGGCCTCACCCCTTCCTTTAACTCCTTCATCCCCACCTCCCTGCACCTTATGCACCTGCACCTCTTCCCCCTCCTCTTCAGCTCCTCCTGGACCAGAACTCTGAGGTCCCCCCTCTTTACCCCCGCGACTATATCCCTCGCCGGGAACTCCCTGTGTATCCTCATGATCCTCACCCACTTCGGGACCATCTCCTTTACGTCGGCTATCAGCCCGACCGTCTCCTCGAGCCCGTAAGGCCTGTACTCGCCCCTCTTATACATCTCGTAGAGCTCGGTCCCCTTGAAGACCAGGGTAGGGTATATCTTGAGCATGTCGGGCTTGAACCGCTCATCCTCGAAGAGGGTCGAGAAGCTTTTGATGTCCTTCTCGTAATCGGAGCCCGGTAGCCCGGGCATCATGTGCGCCACGATCTTGAAGCCAGCGTCCTTTGCGACCCTGAACGCCCTCGCGACGTCCTCGACCGTGTGCCCCCTCTTCACGAGCCTATACACCTCGTCGTCGAGTATCTGGACCCCGAGCTCGACCCTAGTAGCCCCGTAGGATAGCATTTCGTCGACGTGCTCCTCCCTGCACCAATCGGGCCTGGTCTCTATGCTGAGCCCCACGTTCCTGATCTCGGCCCTTTCGTTCAGCCTCTTCGCCTCCTCCAAATCCTTGGCGTCGATTCCGTTGAGGGCGTCGAACCCCCTCTTGATGAACCAAGACTTGTATCGCTTGGGCATGAAGAGGAAGGTCCCGCTCATGACTATCAGCTCGACCTTGCTGATCCTGTGGCCCATCCGCTCCAGTTGCTCCATTCGCCTCTTCACCTGCAGGTATGGATCGAAGTTCAGGCCTAGGGCCCTCTTTATCGCCGGCTCTTCCCTGCCGTAGCTCTGGGGGACCCCCTCCTCCGTGCCTCCGGGGCAGTATACGCACCTGCCATGCGGGCACGGGTAGGGCTCGGTCACCATCGGGATCACGGTGATCCCCGATGCGCTCCTCACCCTCTTTATCACGAGCAGTTCCCTCGCATCCCCCCTGACGTAGGGGAGGAGGTCGCTGTTCTTCGGGATGGCTTTCAACCCGTGCCTCCTCGCCAAATCCTTCTTCAGCCTCAGCAGCTCCGACGGATCCCTACATCCCCTTATCCTCTCCGCGAGCTCAAGGCATATGGCCCTCTCTAGGTCCACGTGAAATTCGGTGCGGTTGGACCTTTAAAGTTATCCATATTAATGCCCCATTCCCTAGGCCTGCTGTGAAGCCGCTCGTGCTCCTACTCGGTCAGGACGACCCAAAGAAGTGCACGGCTAAGAGGCTCCTCAAGTTCGGCCTGGTCGGCAGGGTATGGCCTAGGGAGCTGGGGGGCAAGCTGGTGCTCGATCCCTTCTCCAACCACGTTCTAACCCCTCTTGATTCGGGCGCGAAGGCGGTGGTTGCGGTCGACTGCTCTTGGAGGCTTGCGGAGAGGGTCTTCGGGAAGATGAAGAGGGGGATCAGGAGGAGGCTACCCCTGCTCGTACCCGCCAACCCCACGAACTACGGCCACGTCGGGCTCTTGAGCTCGGTCGAGGCCCTCTCATCGGCGCTTTACATACTCGGATTCGAAGCCGAGGCCGAGAAGCTTTTAGCCCCTTTCAAATGGGGCCCGGAATTCCTAAAGCTTA
The DNA here is from genome assembly GCA_021162925.1 of Nitrososphaerota archaeon. Classification (GTDB taxonomy): domain Archaea; phylum Thermoproteota; class Nitrososphaeria; order Nitrososphaerales; family JAGGXQ01; genus JAGGXQ01. The sequence continues at coordinate 2,058 of JAGGXQ010000134.1, read as the reverse complement.
ACAAAGTCCTGCTCGAAGAGTACAAAGGGGCGAAGGGGGAAAGGGATGTTAGGGAGGTCGAGGAATGCTACTTTAAGCCGAGGTTGAAGGTTTGAGCGCCAGATCGAAGGCCGACAAGATCAGGATGAGGCTGAACGCATGTGAGCTACTGAGGCTCATGAAGAAGTTCTACACGTACGAGGAGCTCAGCTCCATGCTCGGCCTGCCGATACCCGTGATAAGCAGGTACGTCACCGGTAGGGTCCTGCCCGAATACGAGAGGGCCCTAGGCCTGCTCAAGAAGTACGGAAATGAGTTCATATCCGAGCTGGCCAAGAAGGAGATAGCGTTCACCGAGGCGGGCATCCTAGATCACTCCAAGCTCCTGTCCGACATCCCCTTGCTCGAAATGGCGGCCAAGCTCGCCTTCGCCGAATTTTCAGAGAAGAAGGTCGATAAGGTGCTGACGATGGAGGTCGATGGCATAGTCTTCGCGACCCTGGTCGCGAGGGAGTTCGGCGCCGGCCTCCTGATCGTGAAGGGGAAGAAGGAGATGGGGATAAGGGAGTTCGTGGAGGTGAAGAGGCCGTACCCTTCTGGGACTTACAGCTACATCTTCCTGCCGAAGGGCCTGGCATCCCCTAAGGAGCGCATACTCATAGTCGACGACTTCATAAGGACCGGCCTGACGGTCGAGGCGATGGTGGAGCTCTGCAAGAGGATAGGGGGGATGGTCGTCGGCACCTACTCCCTGATAGCCTTCCCCGAATCCCTAAGGAAGCTCTCCAAGAAGCTCGACGTGAAGTCCCTCCTGGTCTTGGATAAGATTAAATAGGCCCTCGCCGAATTCCTTTTCTGGGTGCCAGCCGGTGGGTGGGCTACGGGGTAGCTGAGGAAACTCCTCCGTCCGCACGGGGGCGTGGCACCGAGAGGTGCGGTCCGAGAGGGCCGGCAACGGAACAGAAACGATACCCGACCCGGGGCACGATGATTGGGCGACCATGAGGTTCCCGGCAAGGGATGAAACGGCCGACCCACGCGGACAAAGGCTAAGCGGGGCCTGTGAGTACCCGTGCGAGGCCCGGGTGAGCCGCTGAGCCAGATCCCACCAGAACAGAAGGAGGGTTACGGCCGGCAGGCACCCTTTATACCCGATTTGGTAAATATAGCCCCCGCTCTCCCTTTGCGGTTTATTTGAAGATGTATCAAAAGGTTTATAACCTTCCTCCATTACAGAAGGATCGCCCACAAAGGCGGCGTCCATGCGGAGCTGAGGGCATCCGCCCGTGCTGTGAAGCTGAGACCTCCATGTGGGCTCACAGGGATGAGGATTCAACCTTGGGTTGAATCTGATGTGGGCTACGTGCACCCGCCTAAACTTGGCCGTGCTCCCGACTCCGGTTGATCCTGCCGGACCCGACTGCTATCGGGGTGGGACTAAGCCATGCGAGTCGTACGTCCCCTAGCTGCAGGGGGCGTGGCGCACGGCTCAGTAACACGTAGTCAACCTACCCTAGGGATGCGGATAACCCCGGGAAACTGGGACTAATCCGCAATAGGCCAGGGTTACTGGAACGTACCTTGGCCGAAAGGGCCGTACGGGCATGCTCCGTATGGCCGCCCTAGGATGGGACTGCGGCCGATCAGGTAGTTGGTGGGGTAAAGGCCCACCAAGCCTATAACCGGTACGGGCTCTGAGAGGAGGAGCCCGGAGATGGATCCTGAGACAAGGATCCAGGCCCTACGGGGCGCAGCAGGCGCGAAACCTTCGCAATGCGCGAAAGCGCGACGAGGCCACCCCGAGTGCCACCCGCTAAGGGTGGCTTTTCCCAGGTCTAAAAAGCCTGGGGAATAAGGGGAGGGTAAGTCTGGTGTCAGCCGCCGCGGTAATACCAGCTCCCCGAGTGGTCGGGACGATTATTGGGCCTAAAGCATCCGTAGCCGGCTCGGTAAGTCCCTCGTTAAATCCAACGGCTCAACCGTTGGGCTGCGGGGGATACTGCCGGGCTAGGGGGCGGGAGAGGCCGGCGGTATTCCGTGGGTAGGGGTAAAATCCTCTGATCCACGGAGGACCACCAG
>JAGGXQ010000055.1 GCA_021162925.1 Nitrososphaerota archaeon | reverse complement strand
TGAAGGTAAGGATCGACGGTAGCTACGGTGAAGGTGGGGGGCAGATACTCAGGACGAGCCTATCCATGGCGATGGTCCTGGGGGTCCCGGTCGAGGTCTACAACATAAGGGCGAAGAGGGGTAGGCCTGGGCTGAGGCCACAGCACCTAGAGACGATCAGGGCCTTGGCAGAGATAGGGGATGCGGAGGTCGAAGGGGCCTTCTTGGGCTCGACCAGGATAAGTTTCTCACCCAAAAGGGTGAAGCCCGGACGCTACAGGTTCGACATAGGGACCGCCGGTAGCGTAACCTTGATGCTTCAGGCCCTGATCCCCGCCCTGAGCTTTGCGGAGCTGGAGAGCGAGGTCGAGGTGGTGGGGGGAACGGACGTGAGGTGGAGCCCGACCTCCAACTACTTCAAGCTCGTCTTCCTGAAAGCCTTGAAGAAGATAGGGATGAGCGTGGAGTTCGAGATAGAGAGGAGGGGATACTACCCTAGAGGAGGGGGGATCGTGAGGGCCAGGGTGAGGCCGGGGAGGCCTAAACCCCTTAAGCTCGTGGATGCTACACTCCCGAACCCTTCGGTGGTGAGCGTCTGCTCCAGGCTGCCGAGGAGCGTGGCCGAAAGGCAGGCCAAGGCAGCGCTCATGTCGCTCGAAGGGCAAGGGGTCAGGGTCTCGAAATCGGAGGTCCTGGTCGAGCCCGCACCGTCCCCAGGGACTTCCATACTCGTCTACTCGGTGGGGGAGGATGGACCTTTCGTCGGATCGGATGGGATCGGGGAGAAGGGAAAGCCGGCCGAAATCGTCGGGAGGGAGGCGGCCGATGGGTACTTGGCCGAGTACAGAAGGAGGGCGACGATCGACTCCCACCTCGCCGATATGCTCGTCCCCTACCTCTCGATGGCCGATGGGGAGTCGGCGTTCAAGACCAGCACCTTCAGCGAGCACCTCAAGACCAACCTTTACATAAGCAAGCTGTTCACCGGATGCGAGTACGAGCTATCGGATGACGGGATCGTCAGAATCCGAAAGACCTAATTATAGCCCTAGCTCCTATTTGGTGGGATGGCATACCAATACGTACCCGGCGCTACTGCAGTAGGGATAGCCTTCTCGAAAGGGGTCGTGCTGGCCGCCGAAAAGAGGGTAGCCTACGGAACGTTCGTGATGAGCAGATCGGGGAAGAAGGTCTTCAGGATAACCGATAGGGTGGGGGCCGCATGTGCCGGAATGGTGGCCGATATGCAGGTCCTGATAAAGGAGGTCTCCCTGTATGCGAAGATAAGGGAGATGGAGCTCGGTAGGCCTTTGCCCCCGAACTCGATCGCCAAGCTCATGTCCGTGCTGATGTACGAGAGGAGGTCCTACCCCTTGTTGACCCAAGTGATAGTAGGGGGCATTGGATACGACGGAAACGCCATTTACTCGCTCGATCCCCTTGGCTCGGTTATACCCGACGACTACACGGCCGTGGGTTCTGGGGCGGAGATGGCCATAGGTATCATAGAATCCGAGTACAAGAAGGAGCTGAGCGAGGAGGAGGCGAAGGAGCTCGCCCTGAGATCGATAAAATCGGCGATAAGGAGGGATGCCGCCAGCGGGGATGGCGTGGATATGCTCGTGATCACGGAGGGCGGGATGTACGAAGAGAGCAAGAAGTTCAGCTCCTGATCGGCCTCCCCTCTTCATCTATCTCCCTCGCCTTTATCCTCGTAGTCGATATCGGCTTACCATCGTAGGCTAAGACCATGTCTATCGCCACCACGTCCAAGGGCTTCAGCCCCCTCTTCCTCCTCTCGGCATGGACGCCGAGCGCCCTCCCCTCGGTCTCCTTGCTGGTTATAAGGGCCTCGACCTCTTCATCGGTAGCGGCGGGGCCGTAGTAGTCTTCGAGCTTCATTATCCTATACCTGCCCTTGCCGTAAACTTTGGAGAGGTAGGCATCCAGGTCCCTGAGCCTCTCCTCGTAGGGCCTCGGGCTCTTCCCCATCCTGCTGGCGAAATCGTCCGAAGCCAGGCACACGTAGACGAGCTCGCCCAGCTCGAAAGCCTTGCTCAAAAGCGCCTTGTGGCCCTTGTGGATGAGGTCGAAGGTGCCCCCGACCACGACGACCGAGTACTTCATCCCAAAGTTCTTTTACTCCTAGGGTAATACCCTTTTCGATGGTCGCCGAGGAGTACCTGAAGGCCGGGGCGATAGCGAGGAAGGTGAGGGAGGAGGTCAGGAGGATGTACCTGATCGGGATGAGCTACCTGGACGTGGTGGAGTTCGTCGAGAGGAGGATAAGGGAAGAGGGGGGAGAGCCGGGCTTCCCGTGCAACATATCGGTGAACGAGGTCACCGCCCACTACACCCCGTTCGAGGAGGATGGCAAGGTCGTGAAGGACGGGGACGTCGTCAAGATAGACCTTGGAGTTCACATAAACGGATACATAGCCGATACGGCGGTAACCGTCTGCTACAACGACGAGCATTTGAGGATGCTCGGGAGGAACGAGGAGGCGTTGATGAGGGCCATAAGGCTGGTGAGGGATGGGGTGCTGGTCGGCAGGATCGGGAAGGAGATAGAGGATACCGCCCACGCCTACGGCTACAAGCCGATAGCGAACCTAGGTGGGCATGGGATAGGCAGGTACAGGATCCATACCGGAAAGTCGATACCGAACGTCTGGGTCCCGAGCGAAGAGAGGCTCAGGTCGGGCGAGGTGATAGCGATCGAGCCCTTCTTCACCACGGGAAAGGGCGCCGGCTACGTGATCGAAGGTGGGATCGGGAACATATACTCGCTCTTGAGGAGGAAGAAGCTGAAGGGGGAGGCGGGGAGGCTACTCGACCTCATATGGGAAAGGTACAAGACCATGCCGTTCACCTCTAGGTGGCTCAAAGACGAGTTCCCGAACGTCAGGGAGCTCCTGGGCGAGCTGGTGAAAAAGAAGTTCGTAAGGGCCTACCCCGTGCTCGTAGAGGCGAATGGAGAGGTCACGACCCAGGCCGAGCACACCATGATCGTCGGGGAGGGCGGCGCGACCGTTATAACTTAGGTTGGGGTTTCGGCGTAGATCATAGTTATCAGCATCTTGGCGTTGCACTTTTCGCAGACTTCGCCTTCCTTGTACACGTAGTCCCCAGGCTTGAACTTCCTCTTCACCTTCCTCCCGCACTTCGGGCACTCCTCTATCGTGTAAACGATCGGTTTCACCTTTTTCCTAAAGGTGAAAAGACCCATGAGACCACCTACTGCCCTATGCCCAGCGTGTTCCCCACGCCGACCACTAGCACAACGTCGCCCTTGCTCGTCTTTTCGTCTATCAGCCTGTAGATCGCCTCGATCACCTTGTCCTTCGCCTTGGCTATCTCGCTCCTGAGCACGGATATCGCCTCGGCTATCGACTCCTTTATCACTATCGCGTAGAGAGGTATCTTATACTCGGTCGCTACCTCTTCGATTTCGTACTTGTCGACCCCTATCCCGCCTATCGCCGCACCGATCCCCTCCGCGACCTCTCCGCTCTTCTCACCTTCTAGCTTCAAAGCGGCGTCTATCATCACTATCAGCTTGATCTTTACCTTCATCTCGTCTATCAGCCTCCTTATCGCCTTCCCCGGTTTCCCGACGTTCCCGGCCGGACCCTCGGCCTTCATGAATATGACCCTCCTCCCCTTGATCTCATCCTCGGCGATGACCGTATCCTTGGCCAAGCGCTTCTTCTCCTTGCCCACCATGAACCCCCCTACCACCAAGGGCCCTATGCCATCGCCCAACGGTTGCATCGCCTTTATGCCATCTATCGCGCCCATAAGGGCCTCGGCCTCCTGGAGGATTATGGGCATGAGCATCTGGATCTGAAGGAGTATGTACAGGTTCGCCATCTTCTTGCCGAGCAGGTAGTAGTGCCTGACCACCTTGTAGATGTAGTTGAGCTCGCTCGCAACCTCCAACAAGTTCTCCATAACGCTAAGTTGGACTTTGTCCGCATCTTTGGCCAGCAACTCTAGCTCCCTCTCCATCCTCTCATCCTTTACGAACATCAAGTGGTCGAGCTTCCTTATTATGCCGCTGGGATCTAGGTCGACGGGGCTTATCGTGAAGTATTCGAGGAAGCCGTCGACCTTCTTGGTCAGATCTACATCAGGCCTAACGAACCCCTTTATGTGGTCTATCACCTCGTTCCTTGCCTTGTCCCTCATTACCTTGAACTTTTTAAGCGCCCTTCCCACCTCGTTCAGGACCATCCACATCTGTATCTTCTGGCCGTATACTATCAGGAACATAATGGGGAGGTAGAAGAGCATGAACGAGAGTAGGGGATCGTTTGTAGCTCTACCAGTAGGGAATATCTCCCCAAGCCAGCCCATCATGTTCAGCAACACAAAGTAGGGAACCAACGGTAATTTAGACTTTTCTATAGCGCCGGCACCGCCGCTTCGCGAGGGCTCCCGCACCTCACTAGCACGGCGGCGACGTGCGGTTT
>JAGGXQ010000038.1 GCA_021162925.1 Nitrososphaerota archaeon | reverse complement strand
GTAACGTTCTCCAACTTCAGCCCCTTCCATCCTTCGAACTCCCCGACCATCTCATTATCGGTGACGTTGAAGCCTTCGACCCTCTCGAAACTCGATGTGCTAGGTGCCGTCACGTTCACCTTAACGTCTTCGAGCCTGAAGTTGGTCGAAGGTATGAGCGCTAGTTCCGCCCTGTACTTCAACCCGATCTCGCTAGAAAGCAGGCCTCTGGTTGCGAGCGTCCAGCTTACCGTCACGTTGGACGAAGGGGGCAACTCCAGGCCATTCACGCTCAGCTTCAGCCCCTCCTCATCGAAGGAGACGGTGGAGTTCGGGCTCGAGAAGTCCACCACCTTGCCCTTGTAGGATTCCGGATACCCGATCAGGACCTGGGGGGCTATGGCGGTCGTAGACGGGTTCGAAAGGATCAGGGTACCCTTCTCTATCACGGAGCCGTACGAGGTTATCCTGACGTCGTAGTTCAGGTAAGCCTCGAACCCATTTTCGGCTAAAGCGGGCTGGATCGAGAGCAGGAGAAAGGAAGCGAGCAAGGCTATGGCCAAGGGCTTTAAATTCATGCCACAAGGGCTTCGCTATGGTGGGTTAAAGCTTTTTACCCTTCCCTCGGCCTTTTCCACATGCCGGATCCGTATCTGCCGAACTCCCCCAGCCGGATCAGGGAGGAGATGCTCAGAAGGCTGGGCCTGAAGTCCCTGGAGGAGCTCTTCTCCGACGTCCCGAGCGGGCTACTGATAGATGGCCTGAACCTACCTGAAGGCATGTCCGACATCCAGGTCGAAAGGATCGTGACGGAGAGGTTGAACGAAAACAAAGCCCACCCCGAATACCTATTCTTCCTAGGGGGAGGGGTTTGGAACCACTACGTGCCGGCCTTGGTCGACGAGATCGTATCTAGGGCCGAGTTCTACACCTCTCCAGCCCCTTATCACCCGGAAATGAGCCAAGGGATACTCCAGGCGCTCTTCGAATACCAGAGCATGATCTGCGAGCTCACCGGGATGGACGTGGCGAACTGCTCCATGTACGATTGGGCGTCCGCGGCGGGGGAGGCGGTGAGGATGGCGGCGAGGGTCAAGAAGAGGGGGAAGGTGCTCGTGGCGGGGAACATCTCGCCGGAGAGGATGGAGGTGATAGAGAACTACTCGCTCAACGCGGGGATATCGGTCGAAAGGCTCGGATACGACGAAGAGAGCGGAAGGGTATCGATCGAAGGGGTCGACGGGGATACCGCCGCGGTTTACGTGGAGAACCCGAACTTCTTCGGGGTCCTAGAGGAGCTCGACGCCATATCGGAGGAGGCCAAGAGGAGCGATGCCCTGCTCATAGTCGGCGTCGATCCGACGAGCTTGGGCGTGGTAAGGCCTCCTGGAGATTACGGGGCCGATATAGTCGTGGGCGAGGCCCAGCCCCTAGGCTTGCACATGAACTTCGGCGGCCCGCTACTAGGGATCTTCGCCGTAAGAGGGGCCAGGGAGCTGGTGGAGCAGATGCCCGGTAGGCTGGTCGGGATGAGGCTCGAGGATGGAAAGTTCCACCTGGCCTTGAGGGAGAGGGAGGAGAGGATAGGGCGAGAGAGGGCCACTTCCAACATATGCACGAGCGAGGCGCTCTGTGCGGTAGCTTCGGCGGTCTACCTTGCCCTCTTGGGCCCGGATGGGATGAGGGAGCTGGGGATGAGGATAGCCAAGAACTCACACTACGCCTGCAAGCTGCTGGCCGACGTCGGGGTGGAGTGCCCCTACTTCGGCGGGGATTTCTTCAAGGAGTTCACCTTCAGGGTCCCCGACGCCGAGCGCCTGATATCAAGGTGCCTTGAGGAATACAAGGTGGTTCCTGGCCTTAACCTCGGCGATTTCTTCGAGGAGCTGGAAGGGGTCCTGCTCACGTCCGTCACCGAGGTTTACGGCGTCGAAGACCTGCACAGGCTTAGGGATGCGGTCGAGAGGGTGCTCGGGTATGCATAAGCAGGCCAAGTGGAAGGAGCCCCTGCTCATCGAGCTCAGCGGGGAAGGGAGGGTCGGGTTCAGGTTCGGAAAGAGCGAGGTGGACGGGCTGGTAGGCGACGTGATACCCGAAAGGATGAGAAGAACCAAGATCGGGCTCCCTCGCCTTTCGGAGCCACAGGTCGCCAGGCACTTCCTAAGGCTCTCCGAGATGAGCTACGGGGTCGATAGCGGGCCGTGCCCCCTAGGTTCGTGCACCATGAAGTACACCCCGAAGCTATTGCGTCGGATTTCCGGCAATCCGAAGTTGCTTAGCCTTCACCCATATCAGCCCGAGGAGACCGTCCAGGGCATCCTGGGGATCATGTACGAGCTCTCCCGCATGCTGGGCGAAATACTCGGCATGGATCTGGTCTCCCTATCCCCATCAGCGGGGGCCCAAGGGGAGCTCGTGGGGGTGAGCATGATGAGGGCTTACTTCAGGGATAAGGGGGAGGATAGGGACGAGATCATAGTCCCTGACTCCGCGCACGGTAGCAACCCGGCCAGCGCCGCCATGGCCGGGTTCAAGGTGATCAGGGTGCCGAGCAACGATAGGGGGACCGTCGACTTGGAGGCCCTCAAGGCGGCGATATCGAAGAGGACCGCCGGGATGATGCTCACCGTCCCCAACACCCTGGGCCTCTTCGAGAGGGACATCCTCGAAATATCGAAGATGATCCACGAAGCCGGGGGGCTTATGTACTACGACGGTGCGAACCTCAACGCCCTCTTGGGCAGGGTGAGGCCTGGGGACATGGGGTTCGACATAGCCCAAGTCAACCTGCACAAGACCTTCTCGGCCCCTCATGGAGGCGGAGGCCCGGGCTCCGGCCCGGTAGGGGCTAGGGGGGAGCTCAAGGACTATCTGCCTCCACCTCTGGTATCCTTCGACGGCAAGAAGTATAGATTTTACAGGCCTGAGAAGAGCGTCGGGAGGTTCAGGGGTTTCCACGGAAACGTCTCGGTGCTCGTCATGGCCTACTCCTACCTGCTGAGGCTGGG
>JAGGXQ010000141.1 GCA_021162925.1 Nitrososphaerota archaeon | reverse complement strand
TTCTTCAACCTCACGGCGACGTGCTTGTTCACGGCCTTCTGAAGCATGGCGAGTGGCTTCTTGGCACTCTGCGACATCTCCATTCCAAACCACAAGTACATAACAGAATAAAAAGCTTTATGACCACGAGCATGAAGAAGGACGGTGAATTGGATGCTCGGATCGATCAAGGGCATGCCCCATGAGTTGGAGAGGCTCAGGAGGATCGGGTGGTATCAGGCCTACTACTCCCTGACCGGCGTCGAGAGGATAGAGAGCGGTAGCCCGATAGACGAGCTGCTGAACGGGGGGATAGCCCTGGGATCGGTGGTGGACGTGTTCGGGGAGAACGGGGTCGGGAAGACCCAGCTTTCGTTCCAGCTCTGCGTCGAGGGGGCGAGGAGGGGTTTGAAGGGGGAGGACCCCAGGCCCCTGCTGTTCGTGGACGCCTGCGGGACCTTCAGGCCTGAGAGGGTCCAGGAGATCGCGGAGCTTAGGGGGGTCGAAGGGGTTCTGGATCGGGTCATGGTGAAGGAGGTCAGGGGCCTGGAGGAGCAGGGGAGGCTGATCGACGAGCTGTATAAGAGGGCCGGGCTCTTCCAGCTCATAGTCTTCGACACGATAACCGAGAATTTCGTGGCCGGCGAGGCGGGTTTCGAAGAAAGGGCCGAGTTTTCCAGGCAACTGCTCGAGCTGGGCTTCGTGGCCTTGAAGGGGAGGACCGCGATCCTACTCACCAACACCGTGAGGGTAAGGCTGGAGACGGGGGAGCTGGTGGAGACTGCCGAGAGGGTGATGAGGCAGAACGTCCATATAAGGATAAGGATGAGCAAAGTGGACGGGCTGAGGGCTCGGCTCGTGGAACCCGACTTGGGGGTCGAGGTGAAATACTCGATAGGGAGGGGAGGGATCGCTTCAGCCCTTTAGGGCCTTGCCCACCTTTTCGAGCAGCTCGACGTACTTCAGCAGGAGGTCGGTGAGCTCGGCCTGCTTCTTCAGATCGGATTCGGACCCCAGCCTATCGCTCGCGCTCTTTATCTTGTCGATCAGCATGGAGCGGAGATCGGAGAGGACTTCGGATGGCGAGGATATCGCCTCGCCCAGCTCCCCGCAGTTCAGGCATATCTTCCTCCCCTTGTAGAGGACCTGTAGGCCTCCGCACTTTGGGCAGGGCTCCTTCAGGAGGACGGCGCCCTTCCTGAGTAGCTCGACCCCCCTCTCAAGCCCTTTCCTCGACACGTATAAAGACCGAAGGGGGCGTTATAAACCTACCTTATCCTTATGTATTCGTAGGCTTCCTTGTCGGCCTCGAAGGCGTAATGTATCTTCTGGAACCCAGCCCTCAGCTCGGCTACGCTCCTCCTCACCGACCCGACGTCCTCCTTGTCTATTATGAGCCTCCTGAAGAGCTTGGCTATCTCCCTCATCTGATCCTCCTTCATCCCCAGCCTGGTGACCTCCGAGACTCCGAGCCTCAGCCCTCCAGGCCTCATGTAGCTCCTCTTCGCCTCCACATCCTCGGGTATGAGCTCCCTGTTCGTTATTATGTTCGCGGACTCTAGGAGCTTCTCGACCTCGAACCCATCACCATACTTGGTGACGTCGAGCACGACCTGATGAGATTCGGTGAAGCCCTTGGATTCACCCAAGACCTTGAACCCTTCGTTGTAGAGGGCCTCGGCCAAGGCCTTCGCGTTTCTCACGACCTGATCGGCGTACTCCTTGCCGAACTTGAGCATCTCGGCAAGGGCCACGGCCTTACCCGCCATGTGGTGGAGGTGGTGGTTGCTCGTGACCCCAGGGAAGACGGCCTTCTTTATGCTCTCGGCGTACTTCTCCGACGACACTATCATCCCTCCCTGCGGGCCGAAGAGCGTCTTGTGGGTGCTCATGGTCATCGTATCGGCCCCCTCCCTCAGAGGGTCTTGGAACTTGCCCCCGGCTATCAGCCCCGCCACGTGCGCCGCATCGTAGTTTATGTGGGTCCCGTAGCTCTTGAAGAAGGGCGCCAGCTCCTTAACGGGCTGTGGGAAGAGGATCATGCTCGCCCCGAACATAACCAGCTTCGGCTTCACCTCCATCCTTTCGACCTTTTTGATGGTCTCGTCGACGTCTATGTTCATCTCATCCTTGTCGAACGGTAGGTATTCGACCTTCAAACCGTGGACCGAGCCCGCGGTACCTCCGAACTTCTTCCTCCCCATCGATATGTGCCCGCCGTTCGGTATGGAGAGGGCCATCATCACGTCCCCGGGCTCTGTAAACGCCGTGTAAATGGAAAGGTTCGCCACCACCCCGGACACGGGCCTGACGTCCACGAACTCCGCCCTGAACACCTCCTTCGCCAGCTCTATGCATATCTTCTCCACTTCGTCTATATACCTGCAACCGGCGTACACCCTCTCCCCCGGCCACCCCTCCGCATACCTGCTGCCGAAATCGGAAACCATCGCCTCCTTGACCGCGTGGCTCGGCACGTTCTCCGAAGCTATAAGGGGGATCGAGTTCCTCATCCAATCGTGGTGCTCCTTCAACAGCTCGAATATCCTTTCGTAGCTACCCTCGGGACTTATCACAGCCACCCAAGAGAAAGGGCTCTTATAAACTTGATTCCGGTGCGAGCCAGTCTATCACTTCGTCTATCGAGTCGGACTCTATCTCAAGCTTTATGGGGCCGAGGGGGGACTCCTCGGGGCCTTCGCAGACCACGAGCTTTCCAGCATATGCGGCCTGCCTGTTGAGGTAGAGCCACGTGCTCCCTCCCGTCTTATGCTCTAGGAGGAGCCTCCTCACCGAGCTCACGACGTTCCTATCCCTTATCTTCCTGTAGAGGACGAGCAGGGCCTTGGAGTCGGATTCCAGGACCACCTTGTCGCCGGATACCTCGGGCTTCAGGCCCGTAACGTTCTCGATCGCCTTCGACACCTTCTCAAGGTCTTCGGAGGGAGAGGTCTCCGCTTCTACCCTTACCCTCGCATCCATCCCCTGACCACCTCCCTCACCCTCTCCCTGAACTCCTCCAGGGATAGGGCGTTGTTCGATACGACCTCGTCGGCCAGGGCTATGGCTCTGGCGACGCCGTATCCGAGCTCCCTCTCATCCCTCTTGATGAAATCTTCCCATCCCTTGGGATCGTCCTCCCTCCCCCTGAGCTTGAGGAAGTTGAAGCGCCTCTCCCTAGAGGCGTGAATCGCGAGTATCTTGGCCTCGGATACCCTTTTGAACTCCTCGAACTCGTCCATGCTCCTCAGCCCGTCGACGACCAAGAGCCTGGCGTCGCTAGGGATTCGGTCGATACATAGCTTTGCTACGGCGGCAGGGCCCATTTCTTTCCTGAGCTTCTTGGCGAAGCCCGCTAGGCTCCCATCGTCTAGAGTGGCCCCGGACTCCTTTGCGAGCCCTCTTAAGACGTCCCCCATGTTCAACACGTGAAAGCCGAGCTCCTTCAAGGCCCTGGCGGCCTCGCTCTTCCCGGAGCCCGGTAGCCCGGTTATGCAGACTATGAGTTCGACCATCGTGAACCTTAAGGCAGATGAATTAAAGCCTTTATCGGTAGCCTCCTGAAGATCTTGAAGACGCTCACCGTAGGGTAGAGCTCCCTCTTCGAGGCGATCTCGCTCGACATTCCGTAGAGCTCCTCCTCCTTCGCCCTGCCTTCTAGCACGTCTAGGGCGAGCTTCATCCTCTCCATCAGGGACTTAGCCTCCTCTTCGTCCATTACACCGTGCCTGGCCTTCACCTCCGCAAGCCCCAGCGCCCCGGAGTAGGTCGCCCTCGCCAGCTCCCTCCTGCTCATCCAAAGGGTCTCGTAGTTGAGCACGTCGATCCAGCTCTTCGCCTCTAGGGCCCTCCTGTGCTCCTCCAGAGTCCTGAACCTAAGCCTGTAGCCGTAGAGCTCGGGATGCTCGAAGGCCAGGCTACCGGGATCGACGAAAGGTGCGAGCGGGGCCTGAAAGGCCGTGAGCCTCTCCTTCGAATCGGGATGGTTCAGGTAAATCCCTTCTAGAAACTTGGCGACGTCCAGGGCCATGTCGGGGGTCTGCTCCGGCAGGCCGAGCATGAAGTACAGATCGAGCCTCCTGAACCCGATATCCAAGACCTCCTCGACGAACTTCATGAGCTCGTGGTTTCCGTATGGCCTGCCCAACGCCCTTCTAACATACTCATCCGGGCTTTCGGGGGATAGCTGGATCAAGCTCCCTCCGGCCCTCTTCACCTCTTCGAGAAGCTCCCTAGGGGGAGGGGCGAAGAACTCGAAGATCAGCTCGTTGTCGACCTTTTCTTCTCTTATCAACCTAGAAAGCTCGTGGAAGTCTTCGAAGAGCCTAGGATCGCCTATGAAGAAGATCGGTATCCTGAAGTAGGAGGTGAGGCTCTTGAACTCCTCGAAGACCGCCTTCGTGCTCTTCCTAGCGAGGCGCTTCCTCCCGAAGGAGCAACGGTAGGCGAAGCTCGACCCCCCACAGGTGATGCAGTTGAAGGCGCAACCCTTAAGCGAAATCACGCAACCTATGGGCTCCCTGAAGAAGTTTGCGAAGGGTAGGGAGAGGGAGATGCCACCTCTCAAAGCCGATTTGATGATCAGGCCGTAATCGACGGTGAACTCGTCGAGGCTGTCGGGGACGTAGGTCATCGGGTTCATCTTAAAGCCCCGATCCCTGTAGGCCAGGTTCGGAACTTCTCCGACATCTTTCCCGATCCTCTCCAGGAGCATCCTGAGCGGCTCCTCGGTCGTGTCCCCCATGAGTACGTAATCGACGAATGGGTAGGATTCGATTATCTCCCTGGCGAAGTAGGTCGATGAGAGGCCACCCAGGATGACCGGGCTTTCGGGGTGGTGCTTCTTGACGAGCCTGGCCACCTCTAAGGCCCCCTGGGCCGTCGGGAGCCAGTGAAGGTCTATTCCGTAGGCATCGGCCTCAAGCTTCCTTATCTCTTTCTCGGCGTCGAACCGATCGCTCATGACCATCTTCGCAGCCAGGTTGACGATCCTGACCTTGAAACCTTGCTTCATCAGGTAGGAGGTGAGCGTGAGGAAGCCGTAGGGTATCATGTCGAATATCTGGTAGGATGGAACCACGTCGCTTATCGGCCCCCAGTGGGTCTTCTTCTTCCTGAAGTCGTAGTATCCGGGGGCGTGTATCAGGGCTAGATCCGCCTTCACAGGCCCGGTATGCAGGGCGGACTTAAAGCTTATTCGATAACAGGTTTATAAACCCGCGGAGCTTAGACCGAACGATGGAATCCGTGGATAGACTCGTCGTCTCGACGGTCGTGGACAACGACGCCTTCGTTGGCGGCTTCCTGACGTCTTGGGGGCTCTCCTTTCACGTAAGGGTTGAGAGGGGAGGAGAGGAACATGAGTTCCTGATGGACGTCGACGAATCCCCCGTAGTGTGGATCGAAAACGCGAAGAAGTTAGGGCTCGAGCCGAGGAGGGTCGAGGGGATATTCATAAGCCATTGGCACTTCGACCACTACGGGGCCCTATCCGAGGTATACCCCCTGACCTGCGGGGCGAAGGTATACGGCCCGACCCCGTTCGCTCTGGGAGGGATCGACGTAATGCCGTGTGAAAGGCCGACCACCATCTACCCCGGCGTTATGACTACGGGTAGCATTGGGAGGGCGATAAGGGAGCACGGCCTCGTGATCTCGGTCAGGGATGAAGGCATAGTGCTCCTGGTCGGTTGCTCTCACCCCGACGTGTTGAACCTGCTCGACAAGGCGGTAGAGGTATCGGGGATCGATAGGGTGCTCGCGGTCATGGGCGGGTTTCACGTCTCCTCCAGGAGGGATGGGGAGAGGATAGGCGAGGGGATGCTCGAGAGGGGGGTCAAGATGGTGGCCCCGATGCACTGCACCGGCTACGAGGCAAGGGATGCGATTAGATCGGTGGTAGGGGATAGGTATCTGGAGAACGGGGCCGGGAGGGTCATAGAGTTCTGAAGAACTCCTCGATCCTCTTGACCCCCTTCACGACTTCGTCCTTGGGCATCGCGTAGCATATCCTGAAGTTGTTTTCGAAGCCCTCTCCGAAGAGCCTTCCAGGCGAGACCGCCACCCCATACTCTAGGAGGGACTTCGATAACTCATCACCGCCGAGGCCCAATCTGGAGGCGTCTGGGAATAGGTAAAACGCCCCTGGGGGCTTCGGGCAGTCCAGGTAGTTCGACAGCCTCTCGACCAGGTAGTCCCTGTTCTCCCTGCAGAGGCCGACCATCCGCTCCGCATACCTTTCGGCGCCCTTCAGGATTTCGGCGCACGCCTTCTGAGAGAAGGTGGTAGGCCCGCTTACGCTGTGCTGCTGGACCATGAGCATGTCGTCTATCAGCCACTTCGGGCCAGCGGAGAAGCCGACCCTCCATCCGGTCATCCCGAATACCTTGGAGAAGCTGTCTATGAGCAGGGTCCTATCCTTCATGTCAGGGAGGGTTGCGATGCTCCTGTGCTCCCCTTCGTAGACGTAAGCCCAATCGACCTCATCCGATAGGACTATCAGGTCTTCGTCCAGGGCCAGGTCCCTCACCAGCTTCAGCTCCTCTTCGCTGGCGACCCATCCGGTAGGGTTGTTCGGCGAGTTCAGCACCAGCACCTTCTTGCCCTTAACCGCATCCTTCATCGCCTCTTCATCCAGGCCGAAGGGCTTCTTCATCCTCACCTCAAAGCACCTCGCCCCGAACATCTCGGGTATCGCCTTGAAGCTCACCCAGTAAGGGGTTATCAGGAGGACCTCGTCCCCTGGGCTCAGAAGCGAGGCGAACGCCGAATAGACGGAGAACTTGGCCCCTGGGGTTACTATCACCTCATCGGCATCGTATTCCAGGCCCCTGGTCCGCCTGAAGTAGGATAGTATCTCCTCGACGAGCTCGGGTATGCCCCTGGGCGGTGGGTAGTGCACGTAGCCCGACTCGACCGCCTTCACCGTTTCTTCTATCGCCTCCTTAAGCGGCGGGAAGAGCGGCTCCGCGAGGTCGAACCTGACGACCTTTATCCCCTTCTCCCTCTCTATCCTCCTTACGGTATCGGTGAATGATACCGGCGAGATCGGGAGGGAAGAGAACCTTCCAGTCCGCACGGCCAACCGTTATGCCACGTGCTTTAAGTCTTTACCTGAAGAAGGAGAGCAGGAGGGCGAAGATCATGAACAGGACCACTATCAAGGAGACGAAGGCGTTCGGCCTCTCCCCTTCCATAAAGAAAGAGGGGATCGTCGAGGATACCGCGGCCATGGGGGTGAACAGGAGGAGCGTAATGCCTGAAAGCATCGCCCACCTGTAGGGCAGGCCGAGGAAGTAAAGGGCCAGCCCTATCGCCAGGAGGGAGGCGCTGGAGACCATCCCCAGGGTTAGGATCAGGTAGCAGAGCCTATCGGCCTTCATGCCCCCACCATCAGAGAGAGGCCCTTCGTCGCCATGAGGTAGGAGAAGTAGACCAAGAGGGAGGCGAACGCGAGCTTCAGGTATCCGGCCTTTATCCTGTTCATCACCATCGCGCCCAGGGTTGCGCCCATCACGACGCCCAAGACGACCGGGGAGGCGAGCTCAGGCTTAACCAGACCGAATGAGAAGTAGACCAGGGCAGCCGTGCTTGCGGTTATGCCTATCATGAACTTGCTCGTCCCTACGGAGACCTTCATCGGGACGTCCATGAATTGGTTCATTATCGGGACCTTGAGGACCCCTCCCCCTATACCCAGGAGGCCGGAGAAGAGGCCGGCGAAGTAGGACATAAGGATGCCGAGCTTCGACCTGGTGGGCGTGTACTCGACCCTGACCCTATCGGCGGCATCGTGGTAGGAGCCCGATAGCCTTAGCCCATTAGATATGCGATCCCCCTTTCCCTTGAAGCCCCCGCTCCTTATCCTCCTCTCCTCCTCTCTGAAGGTCTTGACCTGGTTCAGGGCCATGAACAAGAGGAGGGCGGCCAGGATCATGAATAGGATCGAGGAGGGAGAGACCATCTCCAGCATCGCACCGCTCATCGCGCCCAGGGTCGCGCTCGTCTCCAGGAAGAGGGCGAGCTTGACGTTGGTTATGCCCTGCTTTAAGTACCTCGACGCCCCCGCTATGCTCGTGGCCACAACGCCGACTATGCTGGTGGCTATCGCATCCTTTATGCCCAAGCCGAGGAATGCGGTGAGGGTGGGGACTATTATCACGCCACCGCCTATGCCGAAAAGGGCCCCTACGAAGCCGGCGAAGATCGAGGAGATCAGCATCAGGCCCATCTGGACGAAGTCCAACCTACGGCATTTATCCAAACTCCCTTTAAACCTATCGCAAAAGTAATTTAAGGGATCGGAAGCCCTAAATGGCGTGAAGCTAGAGGGAGAGGTCCTGATCAAAGCCGACCCCGAAGTCGTATGGGATTTTCTAACGAGGGAGTTCGACGACAAGCTGATACACGACCACCACGACGGGGTGAGGCTCATTTCGATCGTGAAGCACTCGAATTACGTGAGGACCATCGAGATGGACGTGAGGCTCTTCGGCCTTAAGAGGAACCTGAGCGGGGAGGAGGAGTTCGTGGTCAGGAAGCCGACCTATTGGGAGGAGAAGCTGAGGATATGGAGGAAGAGCTGGTGGAGGGTGAAGTACGAGCCGAAGTCAAGGATAGACATCGAGATATACATAGGCTTCGGGAAGGGTAGCGTGATCCATTACACCCTTGAGCCCGAAGGGAGCTACACCAGGGTGAAGCTGGACGGGGAGCTGAAGCTCGGCCTGCTGGACAGGCTGCTAGAAGGCAGGTTCGCGAGCCTCTTCAAGTGGATGCTGGTGGAGGACAAGGCGATACTGGAGCGGGCTACTCTAGGGGCTCGAAGAGCTCGATCCCAAGAAACCTCTCGAGCTTCCTAGCGAGCCTGTCGTCGGGCCTCAGCTTCCCCGTCTCTATGTGGCTTATGACCGATGGCTTCTCACCTATCCTCCTGCCCAGCTCCTCCTGGGTCAGGCCCAGGCGCTCCCTCGCCCTCTTGACCAGGTAGCTGTAGTCGGGCTTCAGCTCCACCTCAGGGAGCTCGAGCTCGAACCTCCTCGGCCTTGCCTTCCTAGGGGGCGGGGCCATTCTAGCCTTTACGGGCTTGCCCAGCTTCGAGCAGTTCGGGCAGACCTCGAAGACCGCACCATCTATCTCGATCTTGATAAGCTTCTTAACGTTCGCACCACATATCTCGCAGACGGGCATAGGCTTTCTTCAGATGGTAGATATAAAAATCATCTTTAAAAACTCCAAGTTTTTTTATATACGAACCTGGCGGCGAAACCTTATCATGAGCGAAAGGGATAGGATCGAGAGGTGGATCGATAGCAACATAATATCCGAGGAGCTGAAGAATGCGATACCCATCGACGGCATCGCCGACACGTTCACCTACAGGGAGGCGATAGGTTGGCTGGAGAGGTCGTATCCGGGGTTCTGGAAGAAGGGGAAGAAGGCGAAGCGGATAGTCTTCGTAAAGGAGCTGGTCCCGAAGCTCATAAGGGGGGAGGTGAAGGTCACCTACAGGACCAGGCCGAAGCACGGGCTCTACTACGTGGTCGAGAGCAGGTTCAGGAGGGAGGTCAGGGCGCTCATCGAGTTCTACAGGAGCGAGGTGATCGAGATGGACGAGTTGACGGACGAGGACGCAAGGCTCGCCGGGGTCGAAACGGCAGAGAGGCTGAGGTGCCTCTTCCTCAAGTGGTATGGAAGGATTCCGGAGAAGGTCTACAGGAATTGGTTCAGGCTGGTGAGGGTGTTCTGAGTCATTCGGGGAGGCTGACCCTGACCATTCCCTCCTCCTTCACCATCTTGACGGTTATCCGCCTTGGGGGCTTCTCGATCCCCCTCTTCCAGATGGCCTCGTTCACCTCCGGCTCTATCTTCACGTCCTCCGCCTCGACCTTCATATGCCTGGCCGCGAACTCCCTGATGAGCCTTAGCGCCCTGGGGGCCCTCTTCTTCCTGGGGACGGACAGGGCCCTTGAAAGGTTTATCGTATAAATGCGCTCAAGCTCCTCGGCCAAATCACTTCACCTTGAGCCACTTCCTCCTCCAGTTCCTCCTCTTGGGGTTGGTCCTGACCCTCCTGTTGGTCCTCAGGATGACCCAGGCCGGGACGCCCGAGTTCTGCTTCAAAGCCTTCATCAGCCTGTTCTTGACCCCGGTCGGCTTGTTCTTGCTCATTCCGATCCCCGATCTGGCTTCGGCTTATAAACCTAGGCCCACCTTATCCTCGGCCCCCTGCGCCTCCTGCTTACCTCTAGGAGTATGCGCCTCATATCCTGATCGGTTATCACCCTGTTGAGCCTCCCGGACGAGTAAAGGGCGATTATCTGGTCCTCGACCATCTTCGCGACTTCGGGCCTGACCATCTTCACGTTGTTAAGCCTCAGCCTCGCCTCTGGGGTCATCGCCATCCTAAGTATGCCCTCCCTCTCTAGGGCCTTCCTCCTCTCCTCTTCGCTCCCCATCTCGATCGCCTAGGCGTACTTCTTCAAAGCCGGGTTCTCCTTCACGAGCTCGTCGAATATCGCCTGGCTCATCTGCTCCAGCAGGCCCTTGCCCTTCGGGGTTAGCAACCTACCCTTGGGGGTCTTCCTCACGTACCCGCACTCCTCGAGCTGCTTCAAGGGGACCCTTATGGCCGAGCTCCCGGCGTCTATATGGTGGCGGGGCTTCACCCCCCTCTTCCGGCTACCCCCATACTCGGCTTCTAGCCTCTTTACGCTCAAGGGGCCGTGCATGTATATCTTCCTGAGCAGGGAGGCGCACCTGTAGTACCACCAGTCCCTATCGTGAGGGGGCCTGAGCCTGTGTGGCCCGGTCTTCGCGTACCTGCTCCACAGCGGGGGGACTATCTTGGACTCCTTCTTCAGGTACTCCGCAAGCCTCTTTATCAGCCGATCCGCTGGAACTTCATAGGGGGTAACCATGCCTTCACCTTTGATCCAAATGTGTAAATAAGTGTTGCTAGTGCTTTAGCAGCTTCTCCTCGTACTTCTTAAGGTGCTCGACGGCCTGGGATACGTCGAGGAAGAGCCCGCTGACCCTCTCCACGTCCTCCAAGCCGACCTCTTCCCTGCCCGCACTCCTAGAGTTCTGGGAGGCCAGGCTCAGGAGCTGGACCGAGTACCTCAAAGAAGTCCTATCGCCTATCTCGGCAAGCCTCTCCAACGCCTCCGGGGTCAGCTTCACCTTCTCCTCCTTCGCCCTTATCTTCAGTATCTCCTTTATCGAATCCCTGTCGTAGGGGGACGTGGCTATGATCACCGATCTGTCGAGCAGGTCCAAGGGGAAGCCGAGCGGCGCCTCTATATCGGTCCCCCTGATCCTCGTGAGGCCCCTGTTGGTCGCCAATATTATTATCGGGACCAGCTCGCTCTCGACGGCCCTGCCCAGGAAGCTGAAGGCTTCGAGGTCCAAGAGGTGGGAGTCGTCGATGAAAAGGACCCCAGGGTGGATGAACGCCCTCCCCTGATCCACGAGCTCCTTGACCTGCCTGTCGACCTCGGCCCTCACTTCGGGCCCTATCTCCCCGCTCTCGACCCCTCCGAAGAACAGGGAGAACAGGCCCCCTCCCCTCCTGGCGTTCAGCTCGTCCAGGTCGGCAAGGGTCATGGTGTAGACGAACTCCTTCGTCTTCTTGACCTTGCCAGAGGGCCTGGGGACCTTCTTCCTAGTGTCGACGTCGTAGGCCTTCCCCTTACTGCTCTCTAGGCACAGGCCTAGTGGCGAGACCCTGCCGGTCTCCGCATCTATCTGTATGACGTAGCCCTCCGATACGCCCGCGCTGAGGAGCTGGTTCGCAACGTTGCTTCCGGCCTCTATCGTCTTCTCCTCCTCGGTCGTCTTAAGGGTGAGCCTGACGCTCTCGGGTATCTTCTGGTAGGGGTTGTAGGGGTGCGGGACCGTGTTCACGGTCATGTTTACGACCTCGCCTTCGTAAACCTCCCTCTCCTCGTGTATCTCCACGCCTATACACTTCCTCATCGCTTCGAGCAGTATCTCGGTCTTCTTCTTCACCGTGCTGTATATCTCGCTACCGCTCATCTGTATGAAGGGGACGTTCGGGCCGAGCTCCCTGGAGATGGCGACGGCCAGGGCGGTCTTCCCGGTCCCAGGAGGGCCCGCGAGTATGATTATCCTGCCGCTGAGCTTGCCCTGCTTTATCATCTGGACCACCAGGCCGGCCGCCTCCCTCGCCTTCTCCTGCCCGACCATCCCGTCCTTGATCTTTACGGCCTTGAGGTTCTCGTCCAGGCCCAGGCCCTTTATGTGGGTGTGAGAGCCGATCCTCTCGAATTTGGCCATAACCTCCCTTATCCCTCCCGAACTCATAGGATCACCGAGCCCTCTTTCACGCCATTTGAAAAATAAACTTTTACTTGGAGAGCATCAGCTTCAGGTGGGGCAACTCGTCGAGTATGAGGTTCATGGCGAGCCTTACCGCATCCGGGGAGCCCGGCAGGCAGAAGACGGGCTTCTTCGAGATGATCCCCGCCGTGGCCCTGCTAAGCATCGACGCCGAGCCCACCTCCCTGTAGCTTAGCATCCTGAAGAGCTCCCCGAAGCCCTCTATCTCCCTGTCGAAAAGAGGAGAAAGAGCCTCGACCGTTACGTCGCTTTCGGTGAATCCCGTCCCTCCGGTCAGTATTACCGCATCAACCGATCCGTCCTTTATTGCGTTAAGGACTTCGAGCCTAACCATCGTTTTGTCGTCGGGTATCAGCCTGTAGTACGGTACTTTGTGCCCCCTGGCCTCGAGCATCGTCCTTATCTCCGCCCCCGAAACGTCTTCGGGCTCCTCCCCCTTCATCAGCTTCTCATACCTCGAAGTGCTTACGGTTATCACCACGACGCTCAGGGTCTTGGGCGCCGCCTCTCTATGCTCGTCTACCGGATGCATCCCCCTTCACCTTGCTAACCACCCTTATCCTCCTGATCTCGGTATCGGGGTACTGGCCGGACTCGTCCTTCTCGTACTTCTTCACCACGTCCCATAGGTTCAGCAGGGCTATGGAGACGGAGGTGAGGGCGTCCATCTCTACCCCGGTCTTCGCCGTGGTCCTTACGGTCGCCCTGGCCCTGATCCCGTCTTCGAGCAACTCAAAGGTCACCTCCGAGTACTCGATGGGTATGTTGTGGCAAAGGGGTATGAGCAGGGGCGTGAGCTTGCTCCCGTTTATGCCGGCGACCTTCGCTATGCCCAGAGGATCGCCCTTCTCGACCCTCCCCTCCCTTATGAGCCTGAGCGTCTCCTTCCTCAGCTTTATCTCGCCTTCGGCTATCGCCTCCCTCACGACGGTCCCCTTACCGCTGACGTCGATCATCTTGGCCTCCATGAGCTCGGTTTAAGGTTGGAGATATTTAACGGTGCCGTGAAAGGTTTTATATAGGCATGGGGGCAGGATCGGGTGCATGTCCGAGGAGAAGCTCGAGGAGCTTATGAAGCGAAGGGAGGAGATAATCGAGAGGATAAACGAGCTATCCTCGACCCTGGCGACCAGGCTCGAGAAGAGAGAGGAGATATACAAGCTGAAAAAAGAAGCTAGGAAGCTCTGGAAGCAGATAGTTCATCTGAGGAAGACGGTAATGAAAGAGGCTTGAAGAACGGCTCCCTGATCCTGACGGCCAGCTTGAACCTTTCGGCGAGCTCCTCATCGCTCGCCCCGCCCCTCATCGCCCCCAGGAAATCGACCAGGTTGTCGTTCCTAAAGAGGCATGGCTTGAACTTGCCGTCGTGGGTTATCCTTATCCTAGTGTCGTTCATGCAGAAGATCGAGTTGTGCATGGGCCTCACTATCTCTACCCACACGCCGTTCGGAAGTTTGTATTGATGCCTCCTGTGAAGGGTCCTCTCGACGTCCTTGACCGCCCTCCGCTTCAGAACGGCTTCGTACTCCTTCAGGTCGTGGTGGTATTTTCTGTAAAACCCTCCGATGGCGCTCCCGACCATCTGCAGTTCTATGAATTGGAGGATGAGGGCATCCCCGGCCCCCAGTTCCCTGGCGAATTCGATGAACCTTTCGAGCTCGTCGTCGTTGACCCCCTTGAGTACCACCACGTTGAGCTTCACAGGGAAGAACCCGGCATCCAACGAGGCCTTTATCGCCCTGATAGCTCTCTCGTAATCGCCACCCCCGGTTATGAACCTGTAGCGATCCGGGTAGGTCGAGTGCAGGCTCAGGTTCACCCTCTTCAGCCCGGCATCCTTCAGCTCCCTCGCCAACTCGGCCATCCTGTACCCGTTGGTGGTCATCGAGAGGTCATCCAACCCGAGCCTTCCAAGACGCTCGACTATTTCGAGTATGTCGTCCCTTACGGTCGGCTCCCCACCCGTTAGCTTTACCTTGGTGACCGAAAACCCCTTCAAAACCCTGGCGATGCGCTCTATCTCCTCCGGGGTCATTTCGACTTCATGGCCCCTCCCCTCCCCCTCCCTGTGGCAGAAGATGCAATGTAGGTTGCAAGAAGACGTGGAGTTCACGGAGATCCTGACCCCGGTTACGGGCCTCCCGAACCTGTCGATGAGCGGGCCCATTACCCTCGCTTCCAACCGGCTTTAGATAAACTTTTTACTCCAGCTCCTCGGAGAATTTAAAGTAGTAGGCCGAGATCGTCCCTTCATCTTCGTAGCAGTCGTCGCAGAGGCAGTAGTTCGAGACCTCGAGCCTGTTGCACATGTACCTATATTCGCATTTCTCGCATCCAGCGGGCTTCCCGTCCATGAAGCACCTAGGTATCAGCTCGACCCTCTTCCCGGTGGCGGCCTCTATGATCCCTATGGCCCTGGGGACGTCGGTCCCTTCGACGAACCTGAACCCCTTCCCCTTTTCGTACTCGACCCCGGCCTTCATCAGGCTTATGAACGCGTCCTTCCCCACACGGGGGAGGTGGAAGTACTCGCCGAAGACTATCTTCATCTCGCACCACCTATCCTTTCCGCCTCCGCCTCGAGGACCCTCTTCGCCGCATCGCTCAGGTCCATCCTATCCATGATCCTGTCGAGCACCCCCTTGGCAGAGGCTATGAGCAGGAAGTACGCGAGCAAGGTGGAAGCGACCTCTTTGCTCGACGAGTGGAAGAACTTCGCGAGCTTGTGGTTGGCTTCTTTGAAACCGGAGGCGTCGTTCCATATCCTAAGCCTGAGGGACCAGGGTATGTCGGCCTCGGAGTAATTCAGGGGCCTCGGCGACGCCACGCCCAGATGGGAGAGGAGCCTGTAGAAGTACTTGAGGAGCCTCCACTCCTGCCTCCTTTTTATCCTCCCGAATATCAGGTCGGCATCCGAAATGAGCTTGAGCAGGGATAGCTTGGATCCTATATCGAGGTCGGCCGAAACGACCGAGCTGAAGAGCGCCCTCAGCTTCTCCTCGGGGTTGGCGTCTATCTCGCTCAGGATCCTCAAAGCCATCTCCGGGCTCCTGGCCCTGAAGAACTGCTCCAGCCCCTCCGAAATCCCGAGCGTCATATCCCTGAAGAAGAGCTCGGCCTGCTCGGGGGCCAGGGAGGCGTACTGGAGGTTGTTTATCGCGGATCTCACGTCGCCCCTGGAGTAGACGACCACCCGCTTCAAGAGCTCCCTGGGGAGCTCTTTGCCCTCCATCTTCAGGATCCGCCTCAGGTGTAGCTCCAAGAGCCTGGGCGGGACCCTTTTGAAGTACACGACCTCGCACTTCTTCGCAAGCTTCTTCACCTTCTCGTCGTCCTTGAAGTTCGCGGCCATCACCATCGGCAGGGTGTTGTACTTGTCTATGAGCTCCATGACCGCGTTGAGCCCTCCCCTATCCTGCTGCCCGAAGAGCCCGTCTATCTCGTCGAGGAAGACGAGCTTCTGCCTCCCGAAGAGGTCGAGGTTCGTCAAGGCCGGCATGAGGGTCGCCTTTATCGCCTCCTCGGTCCTCACGTCGCTCGCGTTCAGCTCTATTACGGAGTACCCGAGCTCGTCCGCAAGCGCGTGAACCGCGCTCGTCTTGCCCGTACCAGGTGGCCCTAGGAGCATGAGAGGTCTGCTCCCCGGCTTCCATCCCTTGAGCCACGAGTAGAGCTTCAGCCTGGCGGTTTCGTTCCCGACCATCTGGGCGATCGTCTTCGGCCTGTACTTCTCGACCCAGAACATCGATCCCCAGAACCCCCTACGGTATTTTAAACTATCTGAAGATCCCTCCCAGGGTGAAGGCGAATATCCCGGCCAGCATCCCGAAGAGGGCGAGCCTCTTGACCTCTAGGGCCTCCTCGAAGTTCCTGGCGATCCTGTAGGAGAGGTATAGGAAGTAGGCGTCGACCGGCAGGATCGAGATGGTATAGGCGAGCCCAGACAGCCCAAGGGCTACGGGGAGCAGGCTGGAGGCGACGGCCAAGGCGAAGAAGAGGGCCCCGAGCCTCGCCGCGAATTCGGGCCCATGGACCCTGGCCACGGATCTGACGCCCCTCACCTCGTCCCCCTTCACGTCGGGTATGGTCTTTATGACCTCCCTGCCGAGGCACGCGAGGAAGGAGGTGGCGGAGAGTAGCCAGACGAATTCGTCCATCCCCCTACCGACGGCCACGGCACCGTAGACGTAAGGTATGGCCACGGACAGGGAGACTATGAAGTTCCCGAGCAGGCCCGCCTTCTTCGCCGAGTGGCTGTAGAGCCATGAGAGGAATGAGAAGATGCCCGCTATAAGCAGGTTTCCCAGGCCCAAGAGCCCAGCCGATACCAGGCCCAGGGATAGCATCAGGAGCGATAGGTGGATGGCCCTCCTCGGGCTCATCCTGCCGCTCGGCAGAACCCTACTGGGAGCGGACAGCATGTCCGACTCCAGATCGTAGTAATCGTTCAGGATCATGGAGTAGGAGGAGATGAAGAACCCCGTGAGGAAGCAAAGGGCCGATTCGAACCCGAAGATCGAGCGAGGGGATGCCACGGCTATCCCTACCAGGGTTGCGAGCCCTACCATCACCGAGTTCAGGGGCCTGATTATCTCGATCTCCGGCCTCAGAATCTCATCCTCCCGAGCCTGTAGTAGATGACCTCGCCCCTCCTCTCCACCACCGCTACCAAGGGTATCTTGCCGAGCCTGATGATCCTTTCCACCGCCTCGGAGAGCTCGGCCGAGCCCATGCGCTCCCCCTCCCTCAGGACGAATACCAGATATTTGGCCGGCTTTTTGCCGTATTCCCCCCTTTCATAAACCCTAAGGTCGACCCCTATCCCGAATCCGTCCTTGACCACGTAGCCCCTATCCCTAAGGTCTCGGTAGACGATGAACTTCGTCCAGGCGTTTGGGTCGAGCTTCGTCGCCTCCCTCACGAGCTCCGAGAAGCCGAGCCTCCTCCCCTTGAAGAACTCGAC
Source organism: Nitrososphaerota archaeon (assembly GCA_021162925.1). Lineage (GTDB taxonomy): Archaea > Thermoproteota > Nitrososphaeria > Nitrososphaerales > JAGGXQ01 > JAGGXQ01. The sequence goes on along the minus strand of JAGGXQ010000141.1, from coordinate 6,017 downwards.
CCTGCCCGTGTAGGCGAGGTAGATGGCCTCGTACCCTAGGAGGCGTAGCACCCCTTCCTTCAGCTCCCCGTATCCCTTCTCATGCAGCTCCTCCGCCCCATCCCTGACGACGAATTCGCCTCCCTTCAGCTCCCCCTTTAAAGGGCCCACGCCCCCGTTTTCGGTGCAAACTTTATTAGTGTTTTAACCGAGGAAGCGGGGATGAATTTCTTCGAGCTGAGGACGATAAGGTGGGAGGATGGAAAGGTCGTCCTGATCGACCAGCTCTCGCTCCCCGAAAGGCTCGAGTTCCTGACCCTGAGGAGTTGCGAGGAGGTAGCGGACGCGATAAAAAGGATGGCGGTGAGGGGGGCCCCTGCGATAGGGGTCGCCGCCGCCATGGGCATCGCCCTGAAGGCCTACAACTCGAAGGCGAGGGACAGGGAGGAGCTCTTGAGGGAGCTGGAGGAGGCTGGGAGGATGCTGAAGGGGACCAGGCCGACCGCCATCAACCTATTCTGGGCCGTCGATAGGATGCTCGGCCTGGCCGAGAGGTTCGAGGGGGGCTTGGAGGAGCTCAAGGAAGAGCTCGTGAGGGAGGCGAACCGGATGGCCGACGAAGACTTCGAGACGAACAGGAGGATGGGCGAGGTCGGGGAGGGCTTGATAGAGGACGGGGACGTGGTCCTCACCCACTGCAACGCGGGGGCCCTGGCGACGGTCGGCTACGGAACGGCCCTGGGGGTCCTGAGGGCGGCTAGGGAGAGGGGCAAGTGCGTTTCGGTCATCGCGACCGAGACCAGGCCAGCCCTTCAGGGGGCCAGGCTCACCTCATTCGAGCTATCCTCCGACGGCTTCCACGTGACCCTGATACCCGACACCGCCGTCGGATACGTCATGGAGAGGGGGATGGTCGACAAGGTGCTCGTGGGGGCCGATAGGATAACCAGGGACGGCCACGTGTTCAACAAGATAGGGACCTACCAGATAGCGGTGCTCGCGGAGAGGCACGGCATCCCGTTCTACCCCGTGGCCCCTTCGTCCAGCTTCGACCTGGAGAGCGATTGGCGATCCGTCAAGATAGAGCTAAGGGGATATGACGAGGTCGTAAAGATAGGGGGGAGGAGGATCGCCCCGAAGGGGGTGAACGTGCTCAACCCCGCCTTCGACGTCACCCCTCCGGAGTTGGTGAGCGCGATAGTGACCGAGAGGGGGATCATCAAGAAGCCTTTCGAGGAATCTATACCGAAATTCATCAAGAAAAACTTATAAACCTTACCTAAAGTTAGTCAAGGTTGGTGACTAAGGAGGTGATATAAGATGGCGATGGTTCCGACTACAACCGGTGGTGGGATACCCGTAATCCTCCTGAAGGAAGGGACGAAGGAAGCCAGGGGAAGGGAAGCGCTGAAGAACAACTTGACGGCCGCGAAGCTCGTCGCGGAGCTGGTGAGGACCTCTCTAGGGCCTAGAGGGATGGACAAGATGCTCGTGGACAGCCTGGGGGACGTCACGATAACGAACGACGGCGCCGTCATGCTGAAGGAGATGGACGTCCAGCACCCCGCCGCGAAGATGATGGTCGAGATAGCGAAGGCGACCGACAACGAGGTCGGCGACGGAACGACATCGGTGGTCGTCCTGGCCGGAGAGCTGCTGAGCCAGGCCGAGGACCTGATAAACAAGGACGTCCACCCGACCGTGATAGTCGACGGGTACAGGAGGGCCGGGGAGCAGGCCCTTAAGTTCCTCAGGGAGATGGCGATAAAGATAGACCCCGACGACAGGGAGTGGCTGCTGAAGATAGCGAAGGTGGCGATGGCCTCGAAGATCGTCTCCCCGGACGCCTTGGAGCTCGCAAACCTGGTGGTCGATGCCGTGCTCACCGTTGCCGACAAGAAGCCGGATGGGACCTACAAGGTCGACATAGACGCGATAAAGCTTGAGAAGAAGCCCGGAGGGTCGATAACCGACACCCGCCTGATAAGGGGCGTTGCGATAGACAAGGAAGTGGTCCACGCGGGGATGCCGAAGAGGGTCGAGAACGCGAGGATAGCCCTGCTCAACTGCCCCCTGGAGATAGAGAAGCCCGAGTTCGACGCCAAGATAAACATAACAAGCCCCGAGCAGATGAAGGCGTTCCTGGACGAAGAGGCGAAGATGCTCAAGGAGATGGTGGACAAGATAGCTAGCGTGGGCGCGAACGTGGTCCTCTGCCAGAAGGGGATAGACGACGTAGCCCAGCACTACCTGGCCAGGGCCAAGATCTTGGCGGTGAGGAGGGTGAAGCTGAGCGACATGGAGAAGCTCGCGAGGGCGACCGGGGCGAAGATAGTGAGCAACGTGGACAGCCTGACCAGCGAAGACCTTGGGTACGCAGACCTGGTCGAGGAGAGGAAGATAGAGGAGGACAAGTGGGTGTTCATAGAGGGGTGCAAGAACCCGAAGTCGGTCACGATATTCATAAGGGGAGGCTCGCAGAGGGTCGTCGACGAGGCCGAGCGCTCGCTGAGGGATGCGCTCATGGTCACCAAGGACGTCCTTGAGAAGCCCTACGTGGTCGTTGGAGGCGGAGCGACCGAGGCCGAGCTCGCCATGAAGCTCGAGAGCTGGGCCCAGACCCTCACCGGCAGGGAGCAGCTCTCCGCCCTGAACTTCGCAAAGGCCCTTGAGAAGATACCGATAACCCTGGCCGAGAACGGCGGCATGGACCCGATAGACATCCAGGTCGAGCTGAGGTCGAAGCACAGCGAGGGAGGGAAGTGGTACGGGATAGACTTCAGCAAGAACGGGGTCGGTGACCTATACGAGAAGGAGGTCTTCGAGCCCCTGAGCGTCAAGGAGCAGATAATAAAGGCGGCGACGGAAGCGGCCTGCATGATCCTCAGGATAGACGACGTGATAGCCGCCAGCAAGCTCAAGGAGCCCAGCGGTGGCAAGGGCGGAGGAGCTGGAGGAGAGGAAGGAGGAGGGTTCGGCGAGTAACCCCCCGTAATTTTTGTTTATTTTATTTGGCCTTTCTCGATTCGAATCGTTCCGTTTTATTCTCTGGGAGCTTTAAATAGCGGCAGGTGAATCTGGAGGCGGTTTGAGTGCCAAGGGCATGGTAATCCTCTACACGGGGGATGGAAAGGGGAAGACCACGGCGGCGCTCGGGCTGGCGCTCAGGGCGGTTGGGAGAGGGATGAAGGTCTTGATGATTCAGTTCATAAAGGAAGAAGGGAGCTCCGGGGAGCACTTCAGCTCGGCAAGGCTCCATCCGGAGTTCGAGCTGATAGCGACCGGGAAGGGCTTCGTCGGGATGACTGGCGATACCCATCCATTCGAGGAGCACAAGAAGGCCGCAGAGGAGGGGCTCGAGCTCGCCAGGGAGCGGATGCTCTCCGGCGAGTACGACGTGGTGATACTCGACGAGGTATGCAATGCCGTGAACCTGGGCCTTTTGAAGCTCGAAGACGTCGTCGAGCTCATAGACGCGAAGCCCGACAAGGTCCACCTGGTCCTGACGGGGAGGGATGCGAATAAAGAGCTGATCGATAGGGCCGATCTCGTCACAGAGATGAGGAAGGTAAAGCATCCGTTCGAAAAAGGTAGGTGGGCGAGGATCGGGATAGACATTTAGAGGAATACGAGCGTGTTGACCAGCGTCCAGACGAAGAAGAACATGAGGACGAAGCTACCCGCGCCGACCGTGTACAGCTTCCTCCCCTCGACCCCCAAGCGCCTCCCGACGTAGAGCGACGCCATGTATAGGACGGCCGGTATGATGAGCGCCAGGTAGGAGGAGGGGTTGTTGCTGTTGAAGCCCAAGCCCAGGGCCAAGAAAGCCGCTACGACCGCCAGCCCTATCCTGGTCCAGTAAAGTCCGTCTTCCTTCTTCAACGTTAAAGGCGATCGGGCTTCCTTTTATATAGGTTTGCCCCAAACTCGATCGTGGAGCTTTCGAGCTTTGAAATAACGAGGCTCGTGTCCGAGCTCGACCTGAAAGAGGGGTACTACGTGAGCAACGCCTACCAGCTGGGGGAGGATAGCTTCATGCTCAAGCTCCACCACCCCGAGTTGCCTGACGCCCGGCTGGTCCTCTGCGGGAGCGGGTTCTGGATCACGAATTACGAGATCGGGAAGGTCGAAGGGGGGAGGTTCCTCAAGTCCTTGAGGAAGTGGCTCCTCAGGGCCAGGTTCAAGGGGGCGAGGCAACCGGGCTCCGAAAGGATCGTCGAGTTCGAATTCGATAAGGGCGAGAGGCTCTACCTGGTGCTCGAGCTCTTCGGCTCCGGGAACCTGATCCTGCTCGACGGCTCCAGGACGGTTCTGGACTGCCTGAAGGAGGTCAGGGTGAAGGGGAGGACCATAGCCAGGGGGCTGAAGTACGAGCCGCCGAAGGGAAGGGGCGTGGACCTGAAATCGGTGGACGAAGGGCTCATCCTCAAGGTTAGGGAGAGCGAGCTGGAGGTTTCCAGGTGGATCGGGAGGAGCCTCGGGTTGCCGAGGAAGTACACGGAGGAGATACTGTACAGGGCCGGCGTAGATCCAAGGCTAAAGGGGAGGGAGCTCGAGGAGGGCGAGGCGAGGAGGATATACGAAACCCTGAAGGAGCTCGTTTCCCTCTCCGAAGAAAAGGGTGAGGCATACGCCTACTTCAAGGATTCGGAGCCCATCTTGTCCCCCTTCGAGCTGAAGAGCATGGAAGGCGTCAGGGTCGAGAGGTTCGGTAGCATGATGGATGCCCTGGATGAGCTGGTCGCGAGGAGGATGGTCGAGGAGAAGGAGAGGAGCGCCCTGGAGCCTTTAAGGGCGAAGCTCGACTCCATAACTAGGTCGATAGAGGGGAAGGAGAGGGCCGTCAAGGGGCTTGAGGCCAAGGTGGAGGCGCTCCTAGAGCTTGCGGAGGGGCTGAAATCGGGATACCTATCTGGTGCTGAAGAGGAAGCAGTCCTGGACTCCCTGGGGGCGAAGAGGGAGGGCGGAGTCATACGCTTGGAGAGGGAGGGGGAGAGGTTCGAGTTCAAGGGAGGGTCGCTGATGGGCATGGCTTCGAAGGTCTACGACAGGGCGAAGAAGCTCAGGGCCAGCATGGAGGCCCTGAAGGCCTCGATAAGGGCGCTCGAGGAGGATAGGGAGAGGTTGAGGGCGAAGCTGGAGAGGGGTGAGCTGAAGCTCGCACCCCCGAAGAGGGCGAGGCGAAAGAGGTGGTTCGAGAGGTACAGGTGGTTCGTGACCTCGGATGGGTGCCTGGCCCTAGGGGGGAGGGACGCATCCTCGAACGTATCCCTGATCAGGAAGCACGCCAGAAAGGGCGACTTGATCTTCCACGCAGACCTCCACGGCTCCCCGTTCTTCATCTTGAGGGGGTGCAGGAAGGAATCGAGCATTAGAGAGGTGGCCCTGGCGACGGTCTGCTTCAGCAGGGCCTGGAGGGAGGGGTACGGGTACGGGGATGCCTACTGGGTCGAGTTCGATCAGGTGAGGCTGGCCGCTCCCAGCGGCATGTACCTACCGAAGGGAGGGCTCCTCATAACCGGGAGGAAGAACTTCGTGAAGGGGCTCAAGCTCTCCGTATCGGTCGGCGTGTGCAGGCTCGACGGCGATCTGATCCTCATGTCGGGCCCTCCTAGCGCGGTGAAGAAGTACAGCCTCGCCTACGTCGAGCTCGTCCCGTTCAAGGGGAAGGTGAGCGAAACGGCCAAGAAGGTTAGGGAGAAGCTGGCATCGCTCCTAGAGGAGGCGAGCTCGATCGGGCTGGACGACTTCGTATCGGTCCTGCCGGGCCCCGGAAAGCCCGTATCGCTGGGAAGGGGGGAGGGCACAAAAGTTATAATAAAGCCGGCCTAATGGCAAAACGGGACGGGGATGGCCGAGGTAAGCTCGAGGATGCTGGTCAGGGATGTCATGAATAGCCCAGTGGTTACCTCGCACCCCGACGAAAGGGTCGACGAGCTCGCGAGGCTCATGAGGGATAAGGAAGTAGGGAGCGTGATCATTCTAAACGGGGAGAGGCCCGTCGGCATAGTCACCGACGGGGATATAGTGAGGAAGGT
>JAGGXQ010000144.1 GCA_021162925.1 Nitrososphaerota archaeon | reverse complement strand
GATATACACGGGCGGGATGGGGGCGCTCATGCTCGCCAAAGCCCTGAAGTCTAGGGACCTGGAGGCCTACGAGAGGGATTGGAGGGGGAAGTTCGGGAGGGAGCTGGAATCCATGCTGATGCTCAGGAGGGCCCTCGAAAGGCTCGGGAACAGGCAGATCGACATGCTTCTGGGAGAGCTGAAGGAACTGCTCCCTTCCTTCTCCGACAAGATCGACTTCGACTTCCACTCTACGCCCATCCTCAAAATGCTCCTGAGCGGTAAGGTGGTCAAGTTGCTCGCCAAGGTGGTGGGGGTCGGGGTCGTCGAGAGGCTGAAGTCCTTTCTCGGATTTTGACCGATTTCGTCCTCGACCGCTCCAAACTTGCCCAGTTGAGTCGCTAGGTTTAAATAAGGAGCGAATGACTTCGAAGAGGGTCCAGAATACCGATGGAAGGGCTGAAGGCGGTCCTAGCCCTAGAAGATGGGAGCGTTTGGGTAGGGAAGGGCTTTGGCAGGCCGAAGAGGGTCGTAGGAGAGGTCGTCTTCAACACGGGCATGGTCGGGTACACCGAAGCCCTCACCGATCCGTCTTACAAGGGCCAGATACTCGTGATGACCTACCCACTCATAGGGAACTACGGGGTCCCGAGCTACTCCCTGGTCGATGGGTTCGGGCTCCCGCTCCACTTCGAATCCCTAGGGATAAAGGTGAGCGGCCTCGTGGTCTACGAGCTCTGTGAGAGGCCGAGCCACCACCTATCGGTGAGGAGCCTAGGGGAATGGATGTACGACGAAGGCGTCCCGGGGATAAGCGGCATCGACACCAGGGAGCTCACCAAGAGGCTCAGGGAGAAGGGGGTCATGATGGGCGCGCTCGAGGTGTCCGAAGACCCGTCGGTGGACTCCCTCCTGGCCGAGCTGAAGGCGTCGAAGAGGTACGAGGAGCAGAAGTTCGTGGAGCAGGTGACGGTAAAGGGGCCCGAGGTTCTAGGGGATGGCATCCCGATAGCCCTGATAGACTGCGGCGTCAAGCTCGGCATAGTCAGGAGCCTGCTCGAGAGGGGGTTCAAGGTGATAAGGCTACCCTACAACGTCGGGCTCGACGAGCTGATGGCCTACAGGCCGAAGGGGGTCCTGATAAGCAACGGCCCAGGCAACCCCGAATTGCTCAAGGAAACGGTCGAGCTCGTCGCTCAGCTCATGGACGAAGGCATCCCGATCCTTGGGATATGCCTGGGGAACCAGCTGCTAGCCCTCGCTTCTGGGGCCAAGACCTACAAGCTGAAGTACGGGCACAGGGGCCAGAACAAGCCCTGCGTCGAGCTCGAGAGCGGGAGGAGCTACGTGACCAGCCAGAACCACGGGTATGCGGTCGATAAGGCCACTTTGGGCAAGGGGTTCAAGGTCTGGTGGATAAACGCCGACGACAAGACGGTCGAGGGGATAAGGCACGAGAGCAAGCCGTTCATGGCCGTTCAGTACCACCCCGAAGCATCCCCAGGCCCCTACGACACCCTCTTCATATTCGACCTGTTCAGGGAGGTGGTGATGAAGGCTTGAGGGAGCCGATAAAGAAGGCCTTGGTCCTTGGGAGCGGCGCGATAAAGATAGGGGAGGCCGGGGAGTTCGACTACTCCGGTAGCCAGTGCCTCAAGGCCCTGAGGGAGGAGGGGATAAAGACCGTCCTGGTCAACCCGAACATAGCCACCATCCAGACCGACGAGAGGATGGCCGACAGGGTCTACTTCCTCCCGGTAACCCCGGATTACGTCAAGAGGGTGATAGAGATCGAGAGGCCGGATGGGATACTGCTGGGGTTCGGGGGCCAGACGGCGCTCAACTGCGGCGTATCCCTTGCCAAGAGCGGCGTCCTCGATAGATATGGCGTGAAGGTCCTGGGGACCCCGATAGAGGGGATAATGGCGACCGAGGATAGGGGGCTGTTCAAGAAGGCGATGGAGGAGGCCGGCATACCGGTCCCGAAGAGCAGGAGCGCTTACTCCCTTGAGGAGGCCAGGGAGATAGCCATGGAGCTCGGCTACCCGGTCATGGTGAGGGTTGCCTATACCCTGGGCGGCAAGGGTAGCGGGGTGGCCGAGAACGAGTACGAGCTCGACCAGATAGTGGAGAGGGGTCTGGCCCACAGCATGATAAAGCAGGTGCTCGTCGAGGAGTACATAGGTGGGTGGAAGCAGATAGAGTACGAGGTGATGAGGGACAAAGCGGACAACTGCATAACCGTGTGCAACATGGAGAACATACTCGGCATGAGGGTTCACACTGGGGACAACGTGGTCGTCGCCCCGTCCCAGACCCTGAACAACAGGGAGTACCACATCCTTAGGAGCGCGTCGATAAGGGCGGTGAAGCGGGTGGGGGTCATAGGGGAGTGCAACATACAGTTCGCCCTCGACCCTAACTCGGAGAGGTACTACGCCATAGAGATAAACGCGAGGCTCTCTAGGTCCTCGGCCCTAGCTTCGAAGGCTACCGGATACCCGTTGGCCTACATGGCCGCAAAGCTCGCCATAGGGTACACGCTCCCTGAACTGCTCAACAAGGTCACCGGCATGACCACCGCGGCATTCGAGCCCTCCCTGGACTACTTGGTGGTCAAGATACCCAGGTGGGACCTTGAGAAGTTCGAGCGGGTGAACCGGAGGATAGGGAGCCAGATGAAGTCGGTAGGGGAGGTGATGGCGATAGGGAGGAGGTTCGAGGAGGCCATCCAGAAGGCGATCAGGATGCTCGACATAGGGAAGGACGGGCTGGTCGCGAACCTAAAGGACGTAGAAGCGCCATCCGTCGAGTACGTCGAGGAGATGCTCCTCAGGCCGACGGACGAGGTGCTCTTCTACCTGGCGAAGGCGCTGGAGATGGGGATGAGCGTCGAGAGGGTCTCGGAGCTCTCAAGCGTAGACCCCTGGTTCGTAGCCAAGATAAAGAACATCGTCGAAATGGACAGGAAGCTGAAGGAGGGGGGACTGGACCCGGAACTCATAAGGGAGGCGAAGAAGCTCGGCTTCTCCGACGTGCAGATAGCCAGGAGGCTCGGCATCAGCGCAGACGAGGTCAGGGAGTTCAGGAAGAAGCACGGCATAGTCCCCGTGGTCAAGCGGATAGACACCCTGGCGGCAGAATGGCCGGCGAAGACCAACTACCTCTACCTAACCTACAACGGCGACTACGACGATCTGAAGTTCGAGGAAAAGCGCAAGGTCGTCGTTCTGGGCGCTGGGACCTACAGGATAGGGAGCTCCGTCGAGTTCGACTGGTGCACCATGAACCTGGTCTGGGCCCTGAAGGATAAGGGCGTCGAAGAAGCGATAGTCGTGAACTGCAACCCGGAGACCGTATCGACCGACTACGACATGAGCGACAAGCTATACTTCGAGGAGATAACCCTTGAGAGGGTCCTGGACATCTACGAGAAGGAGAAGCCGATGGGCGTGGTGGTGAGCGTGGGCGGCCAGACATCGAACAACGTCGCCCCGAAGCTGGCGGAGAGGGGGGTGAGGATACTGGGGACCGACAGCAAGGACATAGACAGGGCCGAGGACCGATCGAAGTTCAGCTCCCTCTTGGACGAGCTTGGGATAAAGCAGCCGGTCTGGAGCAGGTTTTCCGGGATAGAGGAGAGCTACAGGTTCGCCGAGCGTATAGGCTACCCCGTCCTGGTAAGGCCTTCATACGTCCTGAGCGGCGCAGCCATGAAGGTCGTCTGGAGCCCATCTCAGCTCAAGGAGTTCCTCACCAGGGCGGCGGAAGTAAGCCCGGAGCACCCCGTTGTAATGAGCAAGTTCATAACCAACGCGATGGAGCTCGAGATAGACGGGGTCTCCGACGGCGAGGAGCTGGTGATAGGGGCGATAATAGAGCACGTCGAGCCCGCGGGGGTCCACTCCGGGGATGCGATAATGAGCATACCTCCCAGGAGGTTGGGGGAGGTCGCGAAGGGGAAGCTCGTCGACTACGCGAGGAGGATAGCAAGGGCCCTCCACGTGAAGGGTCCCATGAACATCCAGTTCATAGTGAAGGGGGACGAGGTCTACGTAATCGAGTGCAACCTTAGGGCCTCCAGGTCGATGCCTTTCGTATCGAAGACGAGGGGCATAAACCTGATGAAGCTCGCGGCGGATGCCATAATGGACGGGAAGCTGAGGAAGGTCGAGCCGAGGCCGAGGGCCAAGTTCGGGGTCAAGGTCCCCCAGTTCTCGTTCATGCAGCTAGAGGGCGCCGATCCGATCCTTGGCGTCGAGATGCAATCTACGGGCGAAGTCGCTTGCTTCGGGAACGACTTCTTCGATGCGCTCTCTAAGGCGCTCGTGGCCGCCGGGTACACCTTGCCCAAGCCTGGGAGCAACATCCTGATAACCGTAGGGGGGAGGGAGTTCAAGGAGAAGATAGCCCCGATAGCCAAACGGCTCATAGAGATGGGGTACAGGATACTGGCGACCGAGCACACCGCGGAGTACCTGAAGGAGTACGGGATCGATGAGGTCGAGGTCCTCTACAAGATAAGCGAGCCCGATAGGAAGCCGAACATAATGGACTACCTGCTCGAGGACCGGATACAGCTGATCATAAACCTGCCGAGCGCCATCACGTTGGAGAAGTACGCCGGAATGCTGGAGGACGAGTACCAGATAAGGAGGAAGGCGATAGAGCTGGGGGTCCCCGTGATAACCAACCTCGAGACGGCTAAGGTGTTCGTCGACGGGCTCGGGTGGCTCATGGAGCACGAGCCGACCATCGGCCTTGCCTACACCTGACGTGTATACGGCTTGTAAAGGCGGTTTTCACCCCGTCGGTAAAGATTTTAAGCCTCTCGCCTGAAGCGTGAGAGTTGGACCTGGCATCCCTGCTGCTAGAGGTTCAGGTGATAAGCGCCTCAGGCGCCCTAGCCCCTGGCCCGCTCACCTTCGCAACTATAGGATGCGGCGGCAAGGGCGGATTCAAGGAGGGCCTGAAGGTGGCCTTGGGGCACATGGCCGTCGAGTTCCCCCTGGTGCTCCTGCTATCCCTGGGCCTGCTCTACTTCCTCCAGCTCAAGGAGGTCAAGGCCTCGATCTACCTGCTCGGCTCCGCCTTCCTCGTGTACTTCGCCGTATCCCAGTTCAGGTCCAAGCCCGAAGGCGGAGGATACAGAACTGAAAACCCTTTCCTGATCGGGGCGTCCCTGAGCATCTTCAACCCTTACTTCCTAATGTGGTGGCTGGCGATAGGTAGCGTGCTCCTGGTGGATGCGACGTCGCTCCTGGGCCTCGCGGGGATACCCCTGGTGTACTTGAGCCACGTCTGGATGGACTTCGCCTGGCTGGCCATCTTGGCACACCTCGGGCACCTTGGGAGGAAGCTGGGCAAGTGGTTCAGATACGTGAACGTGGCCTTGGGGGTTGCGTTGCTGTACTTCGCATTCGTCTTCTTAACGGATTTCATAAGGCTGGTTGGATAGCGGGGGGTGGATTTGAACCACCGCTCTACGGGTTATGAGCCCGTCGGGATAACCTGGCTTCCCCACCCCGCTCCATCTTTTGATCCCCTTGAGCCCTTTTAAATACTTTTACCGCCCCTCTCAAGCGCCTTCAGGCCGGGGAGCTCCTCCTCCATAAGGTAGGCCATCAGGGCCCCCCCTGCGGTGCTCATGTAGGATATCCCATCCTCAAGCCCGTACTTCTTGACGGCGGCTATGCTGTGCCCACCCCCTACCAACGAGAACGCATCCGAAGAAGCTATGGCCTTCAGGATCTCCCTGGTCCCCTTCTCGAACTCCTCCCTCTCGAATACCCCAACGGGGCCGTTGAACAGGATCGACCTGGCCCCCTTTATGAGCTCGGAGTAGAGCCTTATGGTCCTCGAGCCTATGTCCATTATCTTGTGCTCGCTCGGCAGCTCCTCCACGCTTATCTCGACCCTCCCGCCGGCATCGACGGCCACGTCTATCGGGGCTTTGAGCCTTTCGGGGTAGGAATTCACCAGCCTCCTCGCTTCATCCAGCAACTTCCCATCCCTTATCTCCTCCATGCTCGGCCCCCCGAGCTCGAACCCCTTCGCGAGCAGGATCAGGTTTGCGAAGACCCCTCCCGTGAGGACCAAATCCGCCACGCCCTCCTCGAAGACCCTGCCGAGGATCTTCAGCGAGTCCTCGATCTTCACCCCTCCCAATATGTAGACGCACGGCCTCTCCGGATCGTCCAAGACCGCTTCTAGGGCCTTCAGCTCCTTCTCCATGACCCTCCCGGCCAGGCTCGGAAGGACCGCCGTGAACCCTATCACGGATGCGTGGGCCCTGTGGGCCGATGAGAACGCATCTAGGACGAACACGTCGGCCAAAGGTGCCAGGCTCCTCACGAGCTCCGACCTCGCGTGCTCCTCGGCGCTCTTACTCTCCATCTCCCCCTCGAACTTCCTCACGTTCCCCAGGACGAGCACCTCCCCGTCCTTAAGCCTCGATATCTCCCTAATCGCTTCGGCCCCAAAGACGTCGTCGGTGTACCTGACCTCTCTGCCTATGAACTTACTGAGCAGGGCCGCGTGCTCCCTCAAGGACACGAAGTCTGGCCTCCCGGGCCTGCCTTGGTGGGAAAGGACGACGACCCTCGCCCCCTTCTCCGAAAGCTCCCTTATGGTCTCCGAGTGCGCCCTTATCCTGTAGTCGTCGAGTATCCTCTTCGTCTCCGGGTCTATCGGGGAGTTGAAATCGACCCTTACGATCGCTACCTTACCCTTGAAATCGAAGTCGTCCAGGGTCTTCATTCAGTAGAGCACCTTCGGGACTTTGAGCGTCGAGTCGGTCTTCTCCAAGCTCCTCCTCCAATCCTTCTCGATCCCGGTTATGGCCCTTATCGCGTCCACGTTCTCCGGGATCACGTCGTTTTCGTTCGGGCAGGCAAGGGCGAGCATCACCTCCCTCTCCCCTATCACCGTGAGCATGTCCTCCCAGACCGGTATGGTGTATAGGTCGCCCCTAGGGAGGCCCAGATCCCTTGAGAGCTCTATGAGCGAGCCGAGGCCGAAGACCCCGTCCTTAACCCTCACCAGGCTCACCCTGGGCTCCTCCCTTAAGGCTTCGACCACGTCCTCCCTGGATGCCCTCTCCCTTAGGATCACGTCGTAGAAGTGGAAGTGGAACATCGTGTGAGAGCCCTTGACCGCTACGCTGTAGAGGTCCGGGATGGCGTCGTGTATTACGGTCTTCACGTCGGGGGCGTGGTGGCTCGGCATGGGCGCTGGGACGACCGTGTTCATTATGCCACTTTTGTCGGTCTTGACCGGATCGGTCGCCCTCCTGACCAGGAACATCCTCGCCTTCTCGACGCCGAACCTGCCGTATAGGGCGTGTAAGACCCTGCAGGCCGCTGTGGTGTTGCACGAGACCACCCTGACGTAGTTATGACCCTCCTCCCCCATCTTCAGCGCTTCGTCGTAGTTGCACTGGCAGACGAAGCTGAGCCCTGCGGTCTCGTGCTTCTCCCCTCCCTCGAACACCACCTTCACCCCGTATTTGTCGTACAGCGCCTCTTTGTTCTTGGCCCCCAGGCCACCTGGGGCGCAGTCTACCACGACGTCTACCCCTCCGCTCCTCAGAAGCCCCTCCAACGTTCCGGATACTTCTATGCCGGCCTCCTCCATCCGCTCTACGGTTTCACGATCCGACACGCTCGAATAGACGTCGTACCCCTTCACCCTCGCCATCCTGACCCTCCAGTCGGCCACCACGTCGGCTACCCCGACCAGGGCCATGTCGTCCTGAAGCGAGACCGCATCCGCAACCCTCTTCCCTATGACACCGTACCCATTGACCAGGACCCTGACTTTAGAACGCAACTTTTATCCCCAAAGGGTTTTCCGATCAGATAATTTAATTTTTTATTTCGTGGTCGCATCGAATAGCTTATATCCCGATCGGGCTAAGCCCTTAAGATGGCAAGGCTACATTCGAGGAGGAAGGGAAAGTCCCAATCGACCAGACCCCCGTCCAAAAGGCCGCCGTTCCGGATACCCTACGGCCCGGAGGAGGTCGAGGAGCTGGTCGTCAAGCTGGCGAAGGAGGGCCTCACCCCCAGCCAGATAGGGCAGAGGCTGAAGGATCAGTACGCGATACCCTTGGTCAAGCCGATAACCGGTAAGGGCGTCGTCGAGATACTGAAGGAGAGGGGCCTGGCTCCCAGCATCCCCGAAGATCTGCAGAACCTCCTCAACAAGGCCAAGAGGTTGAGGGAGCACCTGAGCAGGCACAAGAAGGACAGGAAGAACGTCAGGGCCCTGGAGCTGGTCGAGGCGAAGATCCATAGGCTCGCGAAGTACTACAAGCGCAAGGGGGTCATACCCAAGGACTGGGAGTACAAGACGGTCGTCGCCCAGCTGAAATGAGGGACCTCGATGCCCTGCTCTTGAGGGCCAGGGCCATATCGGCCAGGCTCCTGGAGGCGATAGACGGAGGCAAGAACATCCTGGTGCTCGGGCACCTAGATGCGGATGGGCAGGTAGCTTCGGCCTTGATCTCCAGGGAGATAGAGCGGAGGGGTGGCAGGTTCGTCCTGAGGGTCGTGAGCGAGATGGACGACGAGCTCCTAGAAGAGCTCGCCAGGGAGGACTACGACTTTTACGTCATATGCGACCTAGGGGCCGGGGCATCCGATAAGTTGAGGGATAAGCTGGGGGACAGGTTCGTCGTGATCGACCACCACCAGATACCGGAGCGAGAAGTCGGGGACCCCTACGTCCTGAACCCTTGGTGCTTCGGGTACGACGGCGGGAGGGATGCGTGTAGCTCGACGATGGCCTACTACCTGACCAAGGAGATGGACGGAAGGGCTACCGGCTTGGCCTGGGAGGCGGTGGTCGGCGCCTTGGCGGACAGGCAGGACGAGGAAGGGAGGGCCTTGGCCTCCCTGAACAGGATGGTGGTCGAGGATGCGGTGAAGGAGGGGAGCCTTAGGGTCGGCAGGGGCCTGCTCCTCCCGGGCATGGCATCACGCCCAATTCACAAGTCCCTATCCCTCCTCATGGACCCGTACCTCCCAGGCCTGAGCGGGGACGAGGGCTCTTGCCTCTCCTTCCTGAATTCGATAGGTCTGAAGTTGAAGGAGGGGGAGAGGTGGAGGACCCTCAGCGAGCTCTCCGAAGGGGAGGAGAAGCTCCTGCTGAACTCGCTCACCCCTTACGTCAGGGGGGATCTCTCAAGGCTCATAGGGGAGGTGTACGAGCTCGTGAGGGAGGAGGAGGGCTCGCCCCTTAGGGATGCCAGGGAGTTCTCTACCCTCCTCAACGCCTGTGGGAGGATGGGGAGGCAGGATCTCTCCTTCTCGGTCCTATTCGGCGACAGGTCTAAGCGCCTGAGGGAGGCGGAGCAGGTCATGCTCGAGTACCGGATGAAGCTCGCCTCCTACATGGAGGAGGTGCTGAGGGGCGATAGGGTCAGGGACCTAGGCCCGTTCAGGTTCGTGGACGGCTCCGGCCTGGTCGAGTGGGACATGCTAGGCCCCCTGGCATCGATGCTCGGCTCGGTCAGGGAATTCGAGGGCAAGCCCGTAGTGGCGAGCAGCTCCCCCAAGGGTGGGTACGTGAAGCTTTCGGCGAGGGCTACGAGGGG
>JAGGXQ010000102.1 GCA_021162925.1 Nitrososphaerota archaeon | reverse complement strand
GTATGAGGATGCCGTCGTAATCGGAAAGTGTTTCTAGGTAGTCGGGATCGGATTCGAGCCTCTCGGCGTCGATCCAGCTTATGTCGACCTTGCAACCCTGCTTCGCCCCTGCGTGCATCAAGGCGTGGTGGACGCTCACGTAGGTATCGGCCTGAGTTAGGTACTTGCCGACCAGGGCTATCTTAACGACCTCGTTGTATTCGAGGAAGCTCTTCGCTATTCCGGGCCAATCCCCCCAATTTATATCGGTGTTCAAATTTAGCTTCTCGCCAATTATCCTCAGCACCCCCTCCTCCTCCATCACCAGGGGCAGGCTGTAGATGGATTCCAGATCGGGCGAGGATACTACCGCATCCTTCTCTACGTTCGTGAACAGGGATATCTTCGACTTGCTCTGCTCGCTCAGCTTCACCTTGCTCCTCACTACTATCATATCGGGCTGTATCCCTATCCTCCTAAGCTCCTGGACGCTGTGCTGGGTCGGCTTGGTCTTCTGCTCTCCCCTGGGGAGGAGCGGGGCGAGGGTCACGTGGACGAAGAACGTGTTCTCCCTCCCCTCCTCCATCCTCATCTGCCTCAAGGACTCGTAAAAGGGGAGGCCCTCTATGTCCCCAACGGTCCCGCCACACTCGACGACGACTACATCCGCGTGGGAGGCCTCCCCCGCCAACCTTATCCTCCTCTTTATCTCGTCGGTTATGTGCGGGATTATCTGGACGCACTCGCCCAAGTACACGCCCTTGCGCTCGTCCTCTATCACCTTGCTGTAGACCTGGCCCGTCGTTATGTTGTGGGTCTTGGGGAGGTTCTTGTCGAGGAACCTCTCGTAGGTCCCCAGGTCCATATCCGTTTCGCCACCATCCTCGGTTACGAAGACCTCCCCGTGCATTATCGGGTTCATGGTCCCGGCATCTACGTTCAGGTAGGGATCGATCTTCACGCAGGTCACGTTATAGCCGCAGAGGGAGAGGAGCTTTGCTATCGAGGCCGTGACGGCCCCCTTCCCCAGCCCGGACATCACTCCCCCTGTTACAAACACGTACTTGGGCATGCTGGAATTCCTTTTGGTCGGTAAATAAGCTTAACCCTACTTGACCATCGGGTACAGGGGTGTGCAGAGATCGGCTATGTCCATGTGGGCCTTGAATATGTCCTGCATCGCATCCACCATGGACAGGACGGTGAAGGAAGCCTGCCTATCGAGCTCCAAGGCCTTCTCCCTAAGGGTTTGGAGCCTAGGCTGGATGAGCTCCCTTATCCTTGAGAACTCCCTGGCGCACCCCTTCTTCTCCATGAACATCCTCACAGCGGTCTCCTGAGACCTTTGTAGTAGTCCCTTTATCTCCTTGAGCTCTTCTTCGAAGCCCTTCAAACCCGTCCTTAACGAGATGACGCAGTCCGCCATATCCGACGAAGCGTCCCCGATCCCCTCTATCAGGTTGGCGGCGACCCTGAAGTCCATACACTCCAAGGCGCTCATGGAGAAGGCCCTGGCGAGGCTGGGACTGATCACCGCGCTCCTAACAAGCCTGACCAGCAGGAAGTAGAGCCTGTTCACCTCCTCGTCCCTGCCCTTGACCAGCTTCGCCAGGTTCCTGTCCCCGCTCAAGGCCGATTCTATCGCATCCCCGTGCATGCTCGACGTGATGTGGTGCATCCTCATGAGTAGCTTCCTAGGGCTCAGGGTGGTCGGCTCTATGAGGAATTGGGCGACGATGGTGCTCGAGTCCTCTTCAACTATTTCGAGGCCGACGAGCTTCCTCACGATCCCCTTTATCAGCTCCCTCCCTTCGTGATCTATCCTCCCCGATATCCTTATCACATCGTAGCCGAGCAGGTAGGCACCCGCCAGCTCGTTCGTCAGGCTTTCCTTGGAGGGGTATTCCAAGGTCAGCTCCTTCGCCTTCCTCCCAGCCCCCAGGGGCCTTACGAGCAGGTTTCCATCCTCGTCGACCTCCATCTCCACCACGCTCCCCTTCCCTATCCCGTGCCTCCTGACCCAATCCTTCGGCAGGGAGACGAACGAGGTCCCCTTCCCTACCTCCTGGACCTTCCTCAGCTCCATCTATAATGGTATTTAACCTCGCCTATTAAGTTTGATCATCCTTTTTACTTTTAAAGGAGAATCTAATATAGGGCAAGAGCTATAAAGCTGGCGTGAGGGCCGAGGCCTTCTCACCCTGCCACATAACCGGGTTCTTCTCGGCGTCCAGCAAGGGCTCCACGGGGGCCGGGATATCCCTGGACCTGGGCGTGAGGACCAAGGTAGTCGTGAGGCCTTACCACAGGGATAGGTTCGAGGTTTACATAAACGGGAGGCCCGACCCGGCGCCAACCTCGACCCTGGTCCTCAGGAGGTATTCAAGGCTGTTCGGGAGGCCGATATGGGCCAAGGTCGAGCACCTAACGGAGCTACCGGTGGGCTTCGGGTTCGGGACGAGCGGTGCTGGGGCTTTGGGCCTTTCCCTGGCGATGAACGAGGCGCTCGGCCTATCCCTGAGCAGGGAGGAGGCAGGGAGGATAGCGCACGAAGCCGAGATCGAGGCGAAGACGGGGCTCGGAACGGTTGTCGCTGAGTATCAGGGAGGATTCGAGCTTAGGCTCAGGCCATCCGCCCCCGGCGAGGGCGGGATCGTCAAGCTCCCCATGGAGAGGGGTTATAAGCTCGTGGTGGTCCCGATAGCCCCCATGAAGACCAGCAGGGCCTTATCGGATCGAAGGCTCGTCGAGAGGATCAACGGGCTCGGCGCCGAGCTCCTGAAGGAGTTCAAGAGGAGGCCCAGGGTCGAGGAGTTCATGAAGCTCTCGAGCAGGTTTTCGGACTCGATCATGCCAAAGGATGGGCAGGAGAGGCTCTTAAGGGAGCTGAGGGCGAGGGGATATGTGGCATCCCTGCCGATATTCGGGAACGCCCCGTTCATCCTAGTGAAGGAGGCCGAGGAGGCGTCCAGAACCGTTGAGAAGCTGGGGTATAGGCCGATCGTAACCGAAGTCTGCGAGGAGGGGGCGAGGCTCTTATGATCCCGAAGGATCACCCCAGGTACGAGTCCCTGATGATCAGGGAGAGGCTCGTCGAGGGGGTGAGGAAGGGCGTCGCGGTCCTGGAGGGACTCATAGCCCACGGGAGGGGGGAGGCGTTCGACTACCTGATCGGCGAGAGGAGCCCCGAAGTCATGGACGGCGCCTACAGGGCCGCGGCAGCGATGCTCCTGCTGGCCAAGGACCCCGTCATATCCGTGAACGGGAACGTCGCCGCCTTATGCCCTAAAGAGGTCGTCGAGCTGGCGAGGGAGGTGAACTCGAAGCTCGAGGTGAACCTGTTCCACAGGAGCAGGAAGAGGGCCGAGCGGATAGCCGAAGTGCTCAAGAGGAGCGGTGCCGAGGAGGTGCTGGGCGTCGAGCCGGATGAGGAGCTCGAGGGGCTGAGCAGCGAAAGGAGGAAGGTGAGCTCGAGGGGGATATATAGGGCCGACGTGGTGCTCCTTGCGATAGAGGACGGGGACAGGACCGAGGCCCTCGTAAGGCTCGGTAAGAAGGTCATAGCGATAGACCTCAACCCGCTCTCGAGGACCTCGAGGATGGCGACGGTGACCATAGTCGACAACGTGATAAGGGCCTTCCCCAGGCTCAAGAAAGAGGTAAGGGAGTTGAGGAAGGAGGGCGAGGGAAGGCTCTCGGATTTGGTTTCGTCCTTCGACAACAAGAAAAGCCTTAAATCATGCCTCGAGTTCATCTCGAGGAGGCTAAGGGAGCTTGAGCTCGAGAAAGCTGACCGTTAGCGATATAGTCGGCATGAAGGGTAAGGAGAAGATAGCGGCCCTGACCGCATACGACTACACATCCGCAAAGTTCGTCGATAGGGCTGGCATGGATTTGGTGCTCGTCGGGGACTCGGCATCCATGGTGATCTTCGGGCACGACAGCACCAGGTACATAGGGATGGACGAGATGCTGATGCTCACCGAGGTGGTTGCGAGGACGGTTAAGAGGGCCCTGGTCGTCGCCGATCTACCGTTCATGTCGGTCCACCTGAGCAAGGAGAAGGCCCTAGAAAATGCGTTCAAGCTCATCAGGGCCGGGGCCGATGCCGTTAAGATGGAGTGGTTCGACGGATGCCTTGAGAAGGCGAGGGCGATAGTGAACGCCGGCATACCGCTCGTGGGCCACATAGGCTTCACGCCCCAGCTCTCGGATATGTGGACGTGGAGAAGGAGGAGGGGGGTCGACGAGGAGGGCGTCGAGGAGCTCTTAAGGGAGGCCAAGGGGTTCGAGGAGGCCGGCGCCTTCTCGGTAGTCCTCGAGATGGTGAGCGTGGAGGGGAGCAAGAGGATAACCGAGTCCCTCTCGATCCCCACGATAGGGATAGGCTCCGGTCCCTACTGTGACGGGCAGATACTCGTCTACCATGACGTCCTCGGCCTCTACGAAGACTTCAAGCCCAAGTTCGCGAAGAGATACCTTGAGCTCGCCACCGCCATAACCGAGGCCCTGAAGGAGTACGTCTCCGACGTGAAGGAGGGGAGGTTCCCGTCCGAGGAGCATTCGTTCCACATGAAGTCGGAGCGAAAGGAATAAAGCGCCTGCCTTTCGAGCTATGCGTGTGAAGGGGATAGGGCTCAAGCGGAGCATCTTTTCTGGCCAGCTAGGGCCAGAACTCGACGGGAGGGAGGAGGTCCTGTTCGGGTGGGTTATGAGCGTGAGGGATCAGGGCGGGATAAAGTTCATCATCATATCCGACAAGGACGGGATCGCCCAGATAACCGTGAAGAAGGGGGAGGTCGGGAAGAGGGTATGGGAGAGGGCCAAGAGGATAAGGGAGCACTCTTGTATAGGGGTCAGGGGCATCGTTAGGAAGACCGAGAAGGCCCCTCGCGGCGCCGAGATAGTCCCGAAGGAGCTAAGGGTATACTCGGTCCCGAAGAAGCTGCCCCCCTTCCCCCTATTCGGGAGCAGCCTGCCCAAGCTCGACAAGAGGCTCGATATAAGGGCGGTGGACCTTAGGAGGCCCAAGGCCCAAGCCATATTCAAGATCAGGGGCTCGGCCCTACGGGCCATAAGGGACTACCTGAACGAGGAGGGCTTTCTGGAGGTGAACACGCCGAAGATAATAGCCTCCGCGACCGAGGGGGGCGCGGCCCTCTTCCCTTTGCTCTACTACGACAAGGAGGCCTTCCTGACCCAGAGCCCCCAGCTCTACAAGGAGCAGCTCGTCATGGCGTTCGAGAGGGTCTTCGAGATAGCCCCGGCCTTCAGGGCCGAGCCCTCCAAGACCCTATCCCACCTGAGCGAGTTCCTCTCGGTCGACGTCGAGTGCGCGTTCGTCGACATGAACGGAGCGATGGAGATACTAGAAGGTTTGATCGGATACGTGGTCCATAGGGTCAGGGAAGAATGCAAGGAGCAGTTCAAGCTGCTGGGGTTCGAGCCAGAGGTCCCCAGCGGCATGAAGAGGATAACCTACGACGAGGCCGTCGAGCTGGCAAGGAGGCATGGGGTCGACGTGGATTGGGGAGAGGACCTCTCGTCGATGGCCCTAGATGCGATTGCGAGCGAGCTCAAGGGCTACTACTTCATAACCGGCTGGCCCGAAGCCATAAAGCCGTTCTACATAAAGCCGAGGAAGGACGGGAGGAGCGAGTCTTTCGACCTGATGTACGGCGACCTCGAAATAGCGTCCGGAGGGGAGAGGATAGCTTCGAAGAGGGAGCTCATGAGGAGGATAAGGGACAAAGGCTTAAATCCGAAGAGCTTCGAGTACCACCTGAAGGTGTTCGACTACGGCATGCCCCCTCACTCGGGGTGGGGCCTTGGCTTCGATAGGTTCATGATGGTCTTAACGGGCCAGAAGAACGTGAGGGAGGTCACCCTCTTCCCCAGGGATCAGTTCAGGCTAACCCCGTGAGAGCATGAGGATAATAACGAAGAAGAGGCTCGAACATCTGTCCTGGCTCTCCAAGATGGAGCTGAGCAAGGAGGAGAAGAAGCTCTTCCAGGAGCAGTTGAACGAAATCCTCGAATACTTCAAGAAGCTCGACGAGCTGGACCTGAGAGGGGTCGAGCCGCTATACCACGTGGTAGAGCTGAAGAACGTGTTCAGGGAGGACGAGCCGAAGCCCTACGACCCCGATAAAATCTTGAAGGTGATCCCCAAGCTCAAGGGGAGATACGTAAAGGCGCCCAGGATGAAATGAAGCCGAAGAACGCCCTCGAACTCGTCGAGGAGTTTTCGGGAGGGGGGAGCGTCGAGGACTACATATCCAAGCTCGTCGAGAGGATCAGGCGTGAGGACGGCAAGATAAGGGCCTACCTGACCGTAAACGAAGGGGCCGTCGAGGAGGCCAGGAAGCTGGAGAAGGAGATAAGGAAGGGGAGGAGGGGATCGCTCCTGGGCGTGGGCATAGCGGTCAAGGACAACATATCGACCGAGGGGCTCAGGACGACTTGCGCCTCTAGGATGCTCGAGAACTACGTCCCTCCTTACGACGCCGAGGTCATAAGCAGGATAAAGAAAGAGGGAGGGATAATCCTGGGGAAGACGAACATGGACGAGTTCGCCATGGGCTCCTCCACCGAGTTCAGCGCCTTCGGCCCCACCAGGAATCCGTTCGACCTGAGCAGGGTCCCAGGGGGGTCATCAGGGGGTAGCGGAGCGGCTTTGGCCGCCGATCTCTCCACCCTAGCCCTGGGGAGCGATACGGGTGGCTCGATAAGGTGCCCTTCAGCATTCACATCGACCTTCGGGCTGAAGCCGACCTACGGCATGGTCAGCAGGTACGGGCTCGTAGCCTACGCCAACAGCCTGGAGCAGATAGGGCCCATGGGCAGGAGCGTGGAGGATGTCGCCCTCCTCTTTCAGGTGATATCCGGGAGGGACGAGAAGGACTCCACGTCTGTAGAGGC
>JAGGXQ010000119.1 GCA_021162925.1 Nitrososphaerota archaeon | reverse complement strand
TTATCATGAACGAGAAATACACCAAAGCCGTAATGAAGAGGTTGAGCGAGGGTGAACTTGAGGAAATCAGGAGGGCTGCGTTAAAGCTCGTATCCCCCAAGTTCAGAAGCAGCAAACTCCTGTATAAGAGAGTTAGGGACGGGATGGATGTGAACTCGATAGCCGAATTGCTGAGGGAGAAGCCGTTGAAGGCGGACTACTTCTTGTGGGTCAATCCGAATGTAGAATTCTTGAAACCGGAGATCGTCGAAAAAGAGCTTGAAAGGACGTTGCCGATCCTCCAGAGGATCGCTAGGGATCTTAAAGCAGAAGAGCTACTGGAAGATGCGAGTTCGATCCTAGAGGATGCCATCGCACTCGGGGTGCTTGGGCGTCGCAGATCGGTTGAAAAAGTGGCGGCATCCCTCTACCTAGCCGGCAGGTTGAAGGGCAGGTGTATATTTTTAGGCGAGTTTGAGTCTATAGGAATCTCAAAGAACGGAGTGGCGAGATATTACAACCAAATGGTAAGAAGGCTGAACCTTAGGCCACCGCCGATCGACATAGGTAGGTGTGCCAGAAGGCTGGTGGATAGGTTAGGGCTACCTAGGGACGTGACCCTCGATCTGCTCAAAGTCCTACCGATACTCGGCGTGATCTACAGGCCATCTGGGAAGAATCCGGCTGGGATCGTGGCGGCGTTAATATCGCTCTCTTGTAGGAGGAGGGGGATAAGGGCCGAGTCGCGTTTGGCAAAGTATCTCGGTGTATCTGTCGGAACGATAAGGAAAAGGATGGAAGAAATCGGGAAGTGGTTTGACGGTCTTGTGGCATAGACGTAATTCAAGGTATGCCCTTGATGAGCCTTAAGGCCTGCTTGAACTCATCCGTCGATGAATCCTTGAGTAGCTCATAGATCAACATCTCGGTCGATGAGATCGTTACCCCCTCGCTCCTCATCCTTTCGATGCCCACCTCCTTGTCCTTAAGGCTCCTAGAGGACGTGGCATCCGAGATCACGCAAACCCTGTATCCTCTGTCGATGGCATCCAAAGCCGTCTGGGCGACGCATATGTGCGTCTCTATTCCGGAAAGGATCAGCGTCTTCGCCCCGATCTCCTCCAGCCTCTTCACGAACTCCCTGGAGCCGAAGCAGTTGAAGCTCGTCTTCTCGATCGCGTCCCCAGCCACCTCCTCCTTCACCACCTTGAGGGTCGGGCCCAGACCCTTTGGATACTGCTCGGTCAAGACGATCGGGATTCCGATGAGCTTCGAGAACCTTACGAGCTTGAGGATTCGCTTGAGCACCGACTCCCCGTCGGCTACGTGCGTGAACAGCCTCTCCTGAACGTCTATGACGACCAGGCAGGCCCCCTCTCTTTCGAGTAGCCTGGACATGTAACTTTTAGGCAGGTTGAGATTTAAGGCTTGCTAAATCCTGAAAACCCTTTCGGAAACGGGGTAAACAAGGGAGACCCCCTTCCTGGTCGCCGAGTCCAAAACCAGGTGGCTCAGGTAGGAGAGGAGCCATGAGAGAGATACCCAAGGAGATACGAACACAAATGGAAGAGATGTAATTAGCATGGAGAAGACGTTGTGGTATAGCTTCCTGTGATGAGGGCTGTTCCTGCTGGCCATGTCAAGGTCTGGAAACCTCGATCCGATGTATCCGGTCGTCAAAAATGCAAGGCACGTAAACGCCTCATAAAAGCAAGCTAGGTCCAGATTGCAGACGAGCAAGGTTATCGCCGCCAGTAGGACATCCTCGCCCATAAGCCTGAGCAGCCAATCGAAGCCCTTCCTGAGCTTGTTATGCCTGAAGTAGGAGTAAGGCTTCGCAACGGTCCTGAGCGAGTTCACTATCAACAAGACGAGCATGGCCGTACATGGCTCAAGGCTCAAGCCCGATAGGTAGAACAGTAGGAGCGATATCGAAACACCAGTTAAGTTGTGGACCCACCTCCTCAATCCGGTTTAGATCGCGCCCATCACTTAAATCAGTGACGAAAACCGCATAGATTTAAATAAGCCATCCGAGAAAAGCTTTGATATGAACAGGGATCAGTTGATAGGTTGGGCCATATTCTTTGCGAGCATAATCGTCGCGATAATCTATGGCTGGCTCATCTTCACGCCCTCCATAACCACGATCGTAATTCAGATAACCATATTCGTCGCCGTAGCGGCCCTGTTGGGGATCTTGGCCTGGATAGGGTACACGATGGCTACGACCCCGGCCCCCACCGAGCTAGAGGTCGAAGAGGAGCAGTCAGGCTCCTAGCTCCCTCTTCCTCCTCTCGTTGCTCTCCTCTATCGCATCGAGGAACTTTGATTCGAAGTCCAACTTCAATAACTTCAGGTTCGGCATGAGGCAGTGCCCCCCTATGACCCCAGGGTAGAAGACGGGCCTCAAGTGCTGGTATCCGCTCTCCTTCGTTATCCTGCCTATGAACTCGCTCACCTCGTCGAAGTCCGCCCCGACCTTGTTGCACATCCTGTCGACCTCCTGGAACCAAGATATCATGAGCGCGTAGTAGGTCGTTTCGCAGAGCTTCCCCAGCTCCGTGCTTTCGGGCCTGCTCAGAACCTTGACCCTGAGCCCTAGGCCCTCATAGTAGGACTTCGCAAGCTCCGAGAACTCGGGCTTAGGTGCGGCCAGGTACTTGGTGTATCGATCCTTGATGCACCAGAGCATGCCGTCCTTCTCGTTTCCGACTACCGGGCTGTGGACGATCGGCATCTGAACCCTCTCGTAGATCCTCCTGGTCGTCCCGACCCTTACCGTGCTCTCCACTATGGTCAGCCCTGGCCTGAACTTCCTCATATACCCGACGGTCGTATCCTCGAAGTCGCTCGTGTAGTTCATGCAGATGTGCATTACATCGGGCTCGAGCTCGGTCTCCTGCTTGTCTATTTCGATGTAGTCTACCTCGTGCTTTCCCTTCACGAGCTCGTATATGGCGCTCCCGACGTGCCCCAAGCCGACCACTAGGACCTTCATGCGTTTGGCTGGGGTGATTCGTGAATTAAGTCTTTCGGACGGGTCGATTGAGATTAAAAATTTAAATAGAGAGGAGGTTGCCCCCCTCCTAAATGAGACTTATAGAACAGATAAAGAAAAGGGTAAAACCTGGTTGCAAGATAGTCTTTCCGGAGGGGGAGGAGAAGGAAATAGTGGCGGCGGCATCGGCAGCCTACAAGGAGGGGATATGCAAGCCTTTCCTGTTGGGCGATCCCGATAAGATAAGGGAGGTGGCCTCTTCGACCGGGGTCGACCTAGAGGGCGTCGAAATAATAGATCATACCACTTCCCCGGACCTCGAAGAATACGTCAGGCTTTACGGGGAGCTGAGGAAGGTCTCCGAGGAGGAGGCGAGGAGGGTGATCTTGGGAGACCCCTTGTACTTCGGGAGCCTGATGCTGAGGACGGGGAAGGTGGACGGAATGGTCGCTGGGATAGCCCATGCCACGAAGCTGGTCATACTGGCGGGGCTCAGGCTCGTCGGGTTGAAGGAAGGGGTGAAGACGGCCTCGAGCTTCTTCCTCATGGAGAACCCGGATTGGCCCAACGGGGGGTTCATATTCGCCGACTGCGCCTTCGTTATAGACCCGACCCCCGAGCAACTCGCGGACATAGCCATACTCACCGCGGAGAGCACGAAGGCCCTTCTGGGATGGGAGCCGAGGGTTGCGATGTTGTCGTTCTCGACCAAGGGTAGCGCTTCGCATCCACTCGTAGATAAGGTCGTGAAGGCTACGGAGATAGCGAAGCAGAAGGCCCCAGATCTGCTGATCGACGGGGAGCTACAGCTCGATGCGGCGATAGTCCCGGAGGTCGCCAGGAAGAAGGTAAAGGGAGAGAGCCCCGTCGCTGGGAGGGCGAACGTCCTCATCTTCCCGGATTTGGATGCGGGGAACATAGGGTACAAGCTGGCGGAGAGGCTTGGAGGGGCGAAGGCCTACGGCCCCATACTTCAGGGGTTCGCCAAGCCCATGAGCGACCTCTCCAGGGGCTCGACCGTCGAGGATATAGTTGGGACCGCCGCGATGGTCGCTGCGATGGCGATATTGGCATGAAGATACTGACCCTTAACTGCGGTAGCTCGTCGGTCAAGTACATGCTGTACGACTGGAAGGGGCAGAAGACCCTGGCGAG
>JAGGXQ010000053.1 GCA_021162925.1 Nitrososphaerota archaeon | reverse complement strand
CTTCTGCTCCCTGTCGAGCCTGCTATCGGGCTTGTTCACCCTAGGCCTGCCCGTATCGGGGTCCCTCCTGTAGGTTATGCCCAGCCCCTTGAGGAAGAGGTTCATGGCCCTCTCCTTAGGCATCGGCTCGCTGGCATGCCCCCTCACCGCGGGCTCCCCTAGGAAGACCATTATCCTGTCAGAGGTTATGTCTATGAGCTGGATGTCGTGGTCTATGATCATCGCGGCCTTCCCGTAATCCTTGACGAACCTCTGGATGAGCTTGGCGAGGGCGAGCCTGTCCTCGATGTCCAAAAAGGCCGATGGCTCATCTAGGGCGTAGACTTCCGCATCCCTGAGCAGGGTCGCCGCGACCGCTACCTTTTGGAGCTCCCCGCCGCTCAGCTCCTTGACCGGCTTTTGGTAGAGCTTATCTAACCTTAAGGGCAGGATTATCGAAGATAGGTAGGGCTGGCTCGAATACCTGCCGCTAGATGCCAGGTTGAGGAGGCTTTCGACATCCCCCTCGTAGTCCGCCGATAGGTACTGAGGCTTGTAGGCAACCTTGACGTCGAGCTCTACCTCGCCTTCGTCGGGCTCTTCGACCCCCGAAATCATCTTCATGAAGGTCGTCTTTCCGAGCGCGTTCGCCCCCAGGATGCCGATTATCTCGCCCCTCCTCAGGCTTCCAGCCTCAACCTCTAGGGTGAATGGGCCGTAGCTCTTCCTGAGCGAACCGTACCTAGCGAGCACCTCCCCTTCCGCCTCGACCCCTATCGGGGAATAGACCTCGAACCTGAGGCTCTCCTTCCTGAACCTTACGTTGTCGGTCGGTATGTAGCCATCTAGGAGGACGTTTATCCCCGTCCTGGCTGGAAAGACGGGCGAAACTATCCCGTAGACCCCAGGCTCGCCGTAGAGGACGTGTATGTAATCGCTCAGGTAGTCGAGGAAGGTTAGGTCGTGCTCGACCACCAGGACCTCGTTATCCGACCCGCAGAGCCCCCTTATCACCCTGGAGACCCTGAGCCTCTGGTATACGTCGTTGTAGGATGAGGGCTCGTCGAACACGTAGAGCTCCGCATCCCTAGAGGCTGCGACCGCCACCGCAAGCCTCTGAAGCTCCCCACCGCTGAGCTCCCTCACCTTCCTATCTAGGACGCCGGAGAGCCCCAGCTCCTCCGCCAGCTCCCTCCAGGTCCCCTTCTCGTCCTCAAGCTCGAGCAAAGTCTTAACGTCCCCCTTCCAGACCCTGGGGAGCTCGTAGACCGCTTGGGGCTTCACGGAGGCCCTGAGCTCCCCGTTCGCTATCCTCCTGAAGTGATCCATGAGCTCGGTCCCCCTGAACCTGTCGATCACGTCGTCCCATTCGGGCTCTTCGTCCAACCTGCCAAGATTCGGCTTCAGCAGGCCCGATAGTATCTTGATGGCCGTGGTCTTCCCTATCCCGTTCCTCCCGACTATGCCGACGACCCCTCCCCTCCTAAGCCTGGGCAGCCTGTAGAGCCTGAACCCGTTCTTCGAGTACTGGTGTATCCTCTCCTCCTCTAGCTCCTCGGCCAGGTTGACTATGGTTATGGCTCGGAAGGGGCACTTCTTCACGCATATGCCACAACCGGTGCAGAGCTCCTCGACTATCACGACCATCCCATCCTCAAGGGATACGCACTTCCCCCCAATCCTGTTGACCGGGCAGAACCTCATGCACTCTAGGTTGCACTTCCTAGGGCTGCAGAGCTCCCTATCTATCACGGCTACCCTGTGGGCTCTCGGCAAGGATGGGCTCGAATCGAAGGGCCCCGCTTCTCTTAATAACCTTTTCCCGATCAGAATCTCGGGTCAAATTCCTTAACCTTTATTAATCAAGATCGGTAGTTTGGAGGGATGTCGGAGGGATCGAGCAGGAGGGTTAAGTCGATATACTCCGTTATATCATCGGTCAACAGGCTCGAGATACTGAAGATACTCAACAACAAGGGCCCGATGACCTACTCCGAGCTAAAGGCCTACGCTGGCTTCAAGTCTAAGAAGGAGAGCGGCAAGTTCGCATACCACCTGAGGAAGCTCGTGAGGCAGAACCTGGTCGGCCTCAACCGATCCGAGAAGAAGTACTACATAACCAACCTGGGGAGGCTGATAGTGAACCTGAGCAGGCAGATAGAGGAGCAGTCGATGGTGGAGAGCGGGAAGCTTTACGTCAGGACCTCGAAGCAGGTGCTGGAGGAGTTCAACCCGGATAAGATACTCCAGAGCCTGGTGAGGGAGGCCGGGATGCCCGTGGAGCTCGCCCAGAAGATAACGAGCGAGGCCGAGAGCAGGCTCTACAAGTTCCAGACGATCTACCTCACCGCCCAGCTCATAAGGGAGCTGGTGAACGCGCTTTTGCTCGAGCACGGGTACGAGGAGTACAGGCAGAAGCTCACCAGGCTCGGGATGCCCGTCTACGACGTTACCCAGCTCATAAACGACAGCGACGGCAGGCTCGACGGGATAGAAGGGGTGATGGCAAAGACTTCGGATGCGGTCCTATCCGAGTACTTTTTGCTCTCGAAGCTGCCGAAGGACGTGGTAGACTCTCACTTCTCGGGGGACATATGCCTCCTGAACGTCGGGACCTGGGGCCTGATGCCCGACGACGTCTTTGTAGACCTCGACGAATTTAAGGGGGTCGAGTTCAGCGACAAGCTACTCAGCATACCTAGGGTCGGGAGGCCTTCGGGGCTTTACGACTCGATTACGGGGCTCTTGGCGCTCATATCGTTGCTGGGGAAGGAGGCGTCTAAGGGGATAACCCTGTTCAACTTCTCGAGCTACCTAGAAAGGCATGGGGCCGTGAACCCCGGCATGCTGTCCAAGGCGTTCTCCCTGATCCCCTACCTGGTAAGGAACGGGTACAGCAAGCCCCTGGTCGGGTTCGTGATAGATGGGGGCTACGATATAGGGCCCCTGCTCGACGCCTACGAGCACTACCTTTCGATAACCCCGATACCCCGGATAGCCCTGATCGTCAAGGACGCCAAGGAGGACGCCATCGATAGGCTCGTTTCCATAGCGAACCGAGGGGGGAGGGTGGGCCTGCTGAACGATGGGATCAGGTCGTACATGGGGATAAAGAGGGAGCTTGATTCCCCGCCCGCCCTGCCGAGCCTGACGATCGCCCTTCACTCCCTTTCGCTGAACCTGCCTAGGCTGGCTTACGACGCCAACATGGACGAGTCCTACTTTAGGGCCAAGCTCGCGATAGCCCTCCAGACGTGCATAGATGCCTTGGAGGCCAGGAAGCGCGCCCTTCTGGAGGTGCTCAGGAAGGGGCTTCTGCCGCTCCTTTCGCTCGACAAGGGGGTGCTATCGGCCGATTACATCCCGATGTCCATAAACCTGGTCGGGCTGAGGGAGGCGATATGGAGCCTCATAGGCGAAGAGCCCCCCACCGACGATTACTTCGCCCTTCAGGACAAGATACTCGAGACCGCCTCCAGGGTGGTGAGGGATAGGGGCGAGGGGATAGGGATATGCATGGTCAACGACGAGAGCTCGGAGAGGCTCGCCAGGCTCGACGTCGACAAGTTCGGCAAGGGGATAGTGATGCTGAGCGGCAACAGGATGGCCTACAGCCAAGCCCCCGTAATCGACGGCAAGGGGCTTTTCGACGGGCTCGTCAGGGGGCTGAGCAGGGCGGATAGGCTGCTGAACGGCGGGTACGTCGTGAACCTTAAGGCCGAAGGGGGGCCGATCCCGAGGCTCCCCTACGTCAGGATGGCGAAGGAGATGTACGTCTGCAAGGTGTGCGGGTTCAGGAACGAGAGGGACGACAGGTGTAGCAAGTGCGGGTCCACTTCATTCCTCCGGTACTCCACGATCGGCCAGGCTTGACCGATCCCTATCCACCTTTGTCAATTCTTTTTCACACCGAGCCTTCCTAGTCAACCTTCGTTAACTCACTCCGTTAATTGCTTTGTCAAACTAATTAATATAAAATACCAAATTAACTGTCAGACTAAAAATTGGAGGGATCGCTTTGGAGGTAATCGGAGAGGGGATCAGCGAGGAGACCCTCGAGTTCTTCAAGGGGGACGAGTTGAGGGCCAGGGTGTTTACGGAGAAGTACGCCCTAAAGGACAAGGATGGGAGGGTCTTGGAGAAGACGCCGATCGAGATGTGGCACAGGGTCGCCAGGGAGATAGCCAGCGTCGAGCCCGAGGAGAAGAGGAGGGAGTGGGAGGATAAGTTCTACTGGATGCTCGAGGGCTTCAAGTTCGTCCCAGGGGGGAGGATAATGTTCGGTGCGGGGCAGAAGAGGAGGGCCACCCTGACGAACTGCTACTACATCCCGCTCAAGGAGGACTCCCTGGAGGCGATATTCGACTGGTGCAAGGAGGCCGCGAGGACCTACAGCCTAGGGGGAGGGGTCGGGGTCGACATAAGCGTCCTCAGGCCGAAGGGCTCCCCCGTGAACAACGCCGCGATCTTCTCGACCGGCTCGGTTAGCTTCATGGAGGTCTTCAGCACGGTAACGGGGACGATAGGCCAGTCGGGGAGGAGGGGGGCCCTGATAATAACCTTGCGCGTCGATCACCCCGACATCTTGGACTTCATAGACATAAAGAGGGACCCGGAGAGGAGGAACGTCAGGTACGCGAACATAAGCGTAAGGGTTAGCGACGAGTTCATGAGGGCGGTCGAGAACGACGAGGAGTTCGAGCTCAAGTTCGAAAACGAGAGGGTGAGCGTGAAGAAGAAGGTGAGGGCGAGGGACATATGGGATAGGCTCGTCAAGGCCGCCTGGGAGAGCGCCGAGCCCGGGCTTATATTCTGGGATACGGTGAAGAGGGGGAGCACGAGCGAGTACAACGGGATGGAGGTGAAGGGGGTTAACCCGTGTGGCGAGGAGCCCCTGGAGGAGTACGGGTGCTGCTGCCTGGGCAACGTGAACCTATCGGCGTTCGTGAAGGAAGAGTTCACGGACAAAGCCGAGGTCGACTGGGTCAAGCTCGAGCAGGTGGTGAGGTACGGGGTTAGGTTCCTGGACGACGTGCTCGACTACAACGCAGACAGGCACGCGTTGATCATGCAGAAGGTGTCGAGCCTGAGGTCTAGGAGGATAGGCCTAGGGGTGACCGGGCTCGCCGACATGCTCGCGAAGCTCAGGATAAGGTACGACAGCGAGGAGGCCTTGGAGTTCGTGGACAGGCTCATGGAGAGGATAAAGGTCATAGCCTACGACGAGAGCGTGGAGCTGGCGAAGGAGAAGGGTCCGTTCCCGGCCTTCGATCCCGAAAAGCACATGAAGAGTGAATTCGTTGAGAGGCTACCCGAAGCCCTGAAGGAGAAGATAAGGAGGTACGGGCTCAGGAACGTCGCGCTCCTGACCGTCCCGCCCGTCGGCTCCGGCTCCGTCCTTGCGGGCACTTCATCCGGGATAGAGCCGATCTTCTCGATAAGCTACACCAGGAGGTCAGAGTCCCTCACCAAGAAGGAGTACAAGGTGTACCACCCCCTAGTCAAGGAGTACATGGAGAAGTTCGGGGTCGGGGAGGACGAGCTCCCAGATTACTTCGTGACGGCCCACAAGATAAAGCCGGAGTTCAGGGTCAGGATGCAGGCCACCATACAGAAGCACGTGGATGCGAGCATATCGAGCACGGTCAACCTGCCCGAGAGCGCCACCGTAGAGGACGTGGGGGCGATCTACTTCTTGGCTTGGAAGCTAGGGTGCAAGGGGATAACCGTCTACAGGGAGGGCTCCAGGGAGGGCATCCTGGTCACCAAAAAGAAGAAGATGAAGGAGGTCAGGTACGAGAGGCCTAGGATACTCACGGGGAGCACGCTCAAGTTCAGGATGCCTCAAGGGGCCCTTTACGTGACCATAAACAGCGACGAGGAAGGGGTCAAGGAGGTCTTCGTAACCCTGGGGAAGTCCGGCGCCGACGTGAAGGCGGACTCGGAGGCGATAGGAAGGCTGATATCCCTTTACCTGCAGCAGGGCGGGAAGGTCGAGTACGTGATAAGGAGCCTCAAGGGGATTCAGGGGGAGAGCTTCACCTGGGACAACGGGATCCCCCTTTACTCGATGCCGGATGCCGTTGCGAAGGCCCTCGAGCTCTACATCGGGCTGCCCGAGGAGAACAAGGGGCTTGGAAAGTGCCCTGTCTGCGGAAAGAAGGGCCTGGTCTACGAGAACGGATGCTACCACTGCATCTACTGCGGGTACACCAAGTGCGAGTAGCTAGGGGTTCTCGTTGAGGATCAGGGCCAGCAGCGTTTCCCTTAGGTACCTGCCCAGCCTCACCTGCTCGAAGTACTTCGCCTGCCCGAACCCATCGACCTCCGGAGCTATCTCGCCGACCCTTGGGAGCGGGTGTAAGAGTATCGCATCCTCCTTGACGAGCCTCATGGCCCTCGCATCTATCTTGTAGGAGCCCTTCACCTTCTCGTACTCCTCCGGATGGGGGAACCTCTCCCTCTGGATCCTGGTCACGTAGATCACGTCGGCGAGCTTCAGGGCCTCGTCCAATTCGACGTCCAGGTGTACCTTCATCCCCTTGAGGTCGTAGAGGGCCTCCTCCCTTATCCTGAGCTGGGGCGGGGACACCAGGTAGACCTCGACCGAGTACAGCTTCAAGGCATTGAGCAGGGAGTAAACGGTCCTCCCGTACTTCAGATCGCCCACGACCGCGACCCTCAGCCCGTCTATCCCTCCCTTAAGCCTCCTTATCGTAAAGAGGTCGAGCAAGGCCTGAGTAGGGTGCTCTTCGGAGCCGCTACCCGCGTTTATTACGGGATGC
This sequence comes from Nitrososphaerota archaeon, assembly GCA_021162925.1. Classification (GTDB taxonomy): domain Archaea; phylum Thermoproteota; class Nitrososphaeria; order Nitrososphaerales; family JAGGXQ01; genus JAGGXQ01. The sequence continues at coordinate 4,089 of JAGGXQ010000053.1, read as the reverse complement.
TCGGCGAGCTCGGCGGCATATCTGGCGGCGCCCTCCATCGGGTTCCTTATCACCAGGACATCGGCATACCTATCCATCACCCTTATGGTGTCCGATAGGCTCTCGCCCTTCTCCATAGACGTCCCCCTAGCCCCGCTGAACCCGATTACGTGCCCCCCTATGGATAGCATCGCGGCCTCGAAGCTCGTCTTCGTCCTAGTGCTCGGCTCGAAGAACATGAGGGCCATCAGCTTACCCCTGCCGTACTTCGACTTCTCCTCGTAGCCCATCTCTAGGAACCTGTCGGCCTGCTCGAAAAGGTACTCGAGCTCTTCCCTCTTGAAGTCCTTAATCGAGACCACGTCCCTAAGGTAGAACGGGTTGGCCAAGCCGGTAAAACATCGAGTATAAGCTTATAAAACTTGCACGTAAAGACGGGTTATTGAGCCTGCCCGAGGAGAAGCTTCTGGTCAGGAGGATCAGGGAGGGGACGGTCATCGACCACATAGAAGGCGGAAGGTCGCTAGAGGTTCTCAAGATACTCGGGATAGGCAAGGGGACGAAGAGCGTGGTGACGGTTGCGATGAACGTCCCCAGCGGGAAGCTCGGCAGGAAGGACATAGTGAAGATAGAGGGGAGGTTCCTGAGCCCCGAAGAGACCGACAGGATAGCCCTGATAGCCCCCAGGGCGACCATAAACATAATCAAGGGATACAGGGTCGTCGAGAAGAGGAAGGTCAGGCTGCCCAGCGTGATATACGGGATGGTGAGGTGCCCTAACCCGACCTGCATAACCAACAGCGGGGAGCCGATAGGCAGGATATTCGACGTAATCGACAGGGAGAAGCCCCTGCTGAGGTGCAGGTACTGTGGGAGGATACTGAAGCCGGAGGAGCTGGTGATGGATTAGTGCTGGGCACGTCCATGAGCAGAAGGGTGAAGACCGCCCTCGTAATAACCCCGCTCATCATAGCAGGGTTCGTGGTCGGTCTGGCCTTGCTGGGATTGGAGGTGGGGAGGAGGTGCGACTGTGCGGCTTGGCCCTTCGTCCTTTCGACCATAGGGCTGGCGATATCGATACTCGTCTCTTACAAGTTCTTGGAGTGGTGGCTCAAGTAAAAAGCTAGACCGCCTGGCCGAGTATCAGTATCCCCATCACTATCCCGTAGATGCCGATCGCTTCGCCTAGGGCTGCGATTATGATGGCATTGGTCCTGAGCTCTGGCCTTTCGGCTGCGGCGGCCATGCTGGCAGACCCGGCCCTGCATATCGCCCAAGCCGCGGCTATCGCCGCCACCGAGAACGAGATCATGGCGGTTAGGAGCTTGAACTCTACGGGGGTAAGGCCGACGACGTTGGGAGTTTCGGCATACGCTGGGGTGATTGCGGATAGTGAGAGGATGGCCAAGAGCGGGAGGAGCTTCTTAACCAACTCCATGCCAAACCCTTGATTTCGAATTATATATAAGTTTTTTAAAGTGACGAATTGAAAATCAAACGTAGCTCAGGGAAGACTTCGCTTTATCCGCTATCTCCTTCAGCCTATCCTCTACCGCCTTGACCGCCTTCTCCTTCTCTTCCCTTACCCTCCTCCTAGCCTCTTCGAATGGGTTAGGCGCCAACCCTCCTCCTCTCCAATATTCGCTTAAAGTGCTTCAGCCTCACGAACTCCTCCCTGCTGGTCTCCTCCAGGCGAGAGGATATGAACTTTATCGACTCTTCGTAGGATGGTATTATCACGTACTCGAGGGCGTTTATGAGCCTCTGGGTCTTCTCGAGCTCGTTCGCAACCCTGAATATCGAGCACTCGGCTTCGGCCGCCCTGCAGAGCAAGGGGAGGGCGTCCCTCATGTCCTTGGCGGCCCTGTCCAGGGCGGAGCTCGTGTCCGCAAAGCCGTAGGTGAGGCCGAGCCCCTTCTCCTTGAGCTTCAGGACGGGGACCTCTATATCGATGACCTTCATCACCTTTACGTCGACCTCGAGCTGTGGGGGCGTGTTCAAGGCCGTGGATTCCAGCCTGAGCGGCCCCATCCTCATGTAAGCGTCGTAAAGGGAGCGGTAGGCATCGAACAGCGGCTTGGATGCGGCCTCCCTGGCCTTCTTCGCCCTCTCTATCATCTCGTCGAGCCTTTTGAGCAGGACCTCCCTTTTGTCCTCGAGCACCTTGTGGACCGCCTTCGACACCGCCAAACTCCTCTTCAGCCTTATGAGCTCTATCTTGGTCGGTAAAACCCTAGACCCGAAGCTGACCGACACCCTTCCCACCCTTGTAGTAGCGCTTTATGTGCTCCTCCTTTATCTTGGTCAGCTCGGATTCTGGGAGGATCGAGAGCACTTCCCAGGCGAGCTCGAAGGTCCGCTCCAAGGTTCTGTTCTCGTCGTAGCCCTGGGATAGGAAGCGCTTCTCGAACGCATCGCCGAACTCCAGGTACTTGAGGTCGATCGGGGTCAGGCCGCTCTTTCCGATTATCTCCGAAAGCGCCCTCAGCTCCGTCGCCCTGGCGTAGGCGTCGTAGAGCTGGTTGCTGACCTCCATGTGATCGGCCCTGGTCCTCCCCTCCCCTACGCCACCTTTCATCAGCCTGCTTAGGCTCATCAGGACCCCTACCGGGGGGTAGATGCCCTTTCTGAACAGCTCCCTGTCGAGCACGATCTGCCCCTCGGTTATGTAGCCCGTCAGATCGGGTATCGGATGGGTTATGTCGTCGCTCGGCATCGAGAGGATCGGCATCTGGGTTATGCTGCCCTTCTTCCCCTTTATCCTCCCGGCCCTTTCGTATATCGTCGCCAAGTCAGTGTACATGTATCCGGGGTATCCCTTCCTGCTCGGGACCTCCTCCCTGGCGGCGCTTATCTCCCTCAAGGCTTCACAGTAGTTGGTCATGTCCGTCAGGATGACCAGCACGTGCATATCCAGGTCGAAGGCGAGGTATTCGGCGGCGGTAAGCGCGACCCTAGGGGTTATCACTCGCTCTATCGCCGGGTCGTCGGCGAGGTTCAGGAAGAGGACGCTCCTCCTTATGGCACCGCTCTCCCTCAGGCTCCTTTCGAAGAACATCGCATCGCTGTGCTGGACCCCTATGGCGGCGAACACGACGGCGAACTCACCCCCGCCCTTCGGGACCGTGGCCTGCCTCGCTATCTGGCTGGCGAGCATGTTGTGGGGCATGCCGGAACCCGAGAAGATCGGTAGCTTCTGGCCCCTGACGAGCGTTAGCATCCCATCTATGACCGATATGCCCGTCTGGATGAAGTCCCTAGGGTAGTCCCTCCTCTCGGGGTTTATCGGGAATCCGTTTATGTCCCTCATATCCACGCCGATCGGCTCAGGTAGCCCGTCTATCGGCCTTCCGAGTCCGTCGAAGGTCCTGCCGAGCAATTCGTCGGAGACGGGTATCCTCATCGTGTCCCCCAAGAAGCGGACCTTGGTCCCCGTAACCGGTATGCCCGAAGTCCCCTCGAATACCTGGATGACGGCCTTGCCCTCCCCGACCTCCAGGACCCTGCCGAGCCTCCTCTCGCCACCGGGGAGCTCTATCTCGACCATTTCGTCGAATGCCGACCTGCTCACCCCCTCGACTATCAGCAGGGGCCCCCTTATCTCCGCAACCTTCGTGTACTCTAAGCCCCCTACCTTAGGCAACCTTCGCCACCTCCTTCCTCAGGGATTCGAAGGCCGAGTCTATCCTCTTCTCCAACTCGTCGAATTTGTGAAGCTCCTCGTTCCTTATCGAGCCCTTAACCCTCACGAGCTCGGGGATCAGGGGCAACTTCCTTATTTCGCCTATCTTGACCCCCCTCCTCAAGGCCTCATCCGCCTCTTCGTAAAACCTGACGAAGAGCCTGAGGAGCCTGTACTGCTTCTCCGGGCTACAGTAAGAGTCCACCTCGTCGTAGGCGCTCTGCTGGAGGAAACCCAGCTTTATCATCCTGGCGACGTCGATGACGAGCCTCTCCTCTTCGGGGAGGGCCTCGGGGCCCAGGAGCCTGACTATCTCCTTGAGCATGTCCTCCCTCCTGAGTATCTGGTAGAGCTCGTCCCTCAATTCGGGCCAGTCGCTCCCGACCCTTTCGATCCACCACTTCCTCACGTAGCTCAGGTATCCGGAG